>JANQZX010000083.1 GCA_030728245.1 Saprospiraceae bacterium
CCCATATCATCTACCAGGAAAAAAATAATATTGGGTTGTTTTAAAGAGGCTTTCCAATCAAAAGGTACAGTGGAGGAGCTAAAAATAAACAGAGAGATGAGTAATATAATTTTTATGAAATGTGAAATCATGAGCTTATTCATTGATTTGAAGTAGGGAAATAAGCGTTAAATAAGAGAATCAAAACGCCAAAATCATTTTAATATGACAAGTTAATTTATTTTTAGGATGGATTGTCAAAACCTGAAGGGGATATTTTCACGATTTATTTATTTTCCATCAAATTATGGATTGTTTCCACCTATAAAAAAGGGAACAAGTATGGTACTGTTCCCTTTTTTGAAAAATGCCAAAATAGTCAAAATCATTATTTCACCACCTTTAATATCCCTCTCATCAAAGTATGATGACCCGGATAGGTGCATACAAAAGAATATTCGCCTGGTTTAGAGGGCGCCACAAAATAAATGGTCTGTGATGCTTCTGGCTGCAGTAGGGTAGTATGAAAAAGAACTTTATTGCTATTAGGGACATAACTCATTTGAGAACCTTTTACACCCAGGGAGAAAGCAGACAGGCCAACTTCGTCAGCGGTTCCTGGTTCAACGATGACCAGATTATGGGTCATGTCGTCATCTAAGTTATTGAAAGTGAGTTTTATCTTAGTTCCTGCCTTAACCTCTAGTTCTGTTACATCATATTTCATACCTGGAACAGTACCTATAACTAAACTTTTATCTGGTGCTGCCCAATCGGAGGGCATGGTTGTCAGGTGTTTATTACTGTTTTTACTGTTTTTCTTTGTTGTCGGTTCCGCTGTTGTCTCCATTGGGACAGCAGCATGTTGGTGACTTTCAGCAGGAGGGGGAGCGACTACTGCCATTTTATTTTTAGACATATCTGCCGTCATTCCTGCTGGAATATTATTGAGGGTGTAATACCCCACCTCGTGTAAAAGTAACTCTCCATTTTCGGCTTTTACTCCTTTAGGTTTAATTTCATGAATATAGAACCGCCTGGCTTCATCTAGTACTAAACGCACTTTTGTATGATCATCAGAAATCAGAATGGCTTTGATTGCGTGGGATTTATTTTCAATAACAGGGCTACCATAAAAGTGATGATATTGGTAATTAAAGCTATTGATATCATAATTCGCTGCTTGAACTGCGGTAGAAACATCAACAGGTTTAGTAAAAGTGATTTCAAATCCATCGGACATAGCGTGTACTTCAGCCATTTCAAAAGGCGTTTCTCCACTCCATAACATCCTTTGAAGGCCAAATAAATCTTTACCGGTAGAACCCCATCCTCTTGAGGTCATTCCACCAAACATAGAGCCGTCATTTCCCCAGGACAAACGAAGTAAACCCGATTGCCAGCCTTCCCGGAAAGGGAAACAAATACCCTGATATTGACCATTTACTTTTTCAAGCATCATGCGCATCACCTTCGAATGCCCCTGGTCAGAGACAAAGTATTGACCTTTGAAAAAGGGACCCATATTTCCATTAACATCCTCAATCATATCAGCGGTGGAAATACCCATCAAAGTGTGAGGATACCAAACAGCGGGTAGTTTCAGATTTTTCACTTTTTCAGCTGCTTTGTACATAGGCTCACTGTTATCGGGCACATCAGCAATTTGAGTGGTCATGGGTGAACCGGGCTCATTTGACCAAACCAAACTACTTGCGTGACCAGCAAAATCACCTTTTTCCAAATGGGTAATTCTACCTGAACCAACCCAATCCCCTTGATTTTCAGTATAAAAAATATCACCTGCGCTATTCATCATTACACCAGCCGGAGATCTTAAGCCAGAAGCAACGGGAGATAAGGTTCCGTCAGGAGAAACTTTTACCATCCAACCTCTCCATTTTGATAATTTAGCTTCACCAAAACCCACCCAGGCTACATTGAAGGTGAGATACATATTGTCCTGAGCATCAAAAACGGGGCCGTAGGAATATTCATGATAATTTCCTTCTAATTCCCAATTAGCTATGTTTTGATAATGGTCGGCGGAACCATCTCCGTTTTGGTCGGTTAATTTGGTTAATTCACCCCGCTGAACGGCATACAAGGAACCTTTGTGGAAGTTCAAGCCGAGCACTTCGTGCATACCACTGGCAAAGAGTCTGTAAAATGGCGTGGCAGAATAGGGATTTTCAACCATCCATATTTCTCCCCGACGGGTACTCACCGCCAGTCTTCCATCGGGAATGGTGGCCATTCCACCTACCTCCAGCTCTATATTATGTGGGATTGGTAAAGTTCTTAGCGGATAATATTCTGCTTCAGCCACCGCTTTCTGAGCTTTAAGGGCTTGAATAGTTAATACGGATAAACAAGCTATAAGAAATATATTTTTCATTGTCATTCGTTTTTTAAAATACAATCTGATAGGTGAAAGTGGTATTTTTAATATCTGAAATCAACCATTGTTGCCCTTCCTTTTCAACGATAAGGGGTACATAGGGGGAACTGACTTTTATAAAATAAGCAGCATCATCCACAGAAAATAATCCGTCCGCTACTTTTTTTATCCCTTTTTTTGAAGTCGCCAGCAGGAATTGTTTGTCAGTGGGTAGAGCAGAAAATGAAATAAAGCGGGTGAGCCCTTGACCGTTTGCGGAGGGTTGTAACCAATCTTTCAAGGTTATGTCCCCCATTTTCATAACATATTGGGGTGTTTTTTGCCCGTCAACCTCAGTAAATTGCATCCCTTCATATCGGAAATTGGCAGGTGAAACAAGTTGTTGACTCATTTTAGCTATAAATGGAAAGATACCGGTCATTTGTTGAGACATTCCAAGCGGTTCAGCGGTTTGTTCGGTACCACGGTCATGCCACATTTCAGTGGTATTTAAAAAGCGGCCTCGCCATACATTTAATATCGCACCAGCTTTAGTATCATAACTGTAGTGAACGGCCTGTGGAAAACCTACGTTGATAGCATGTGTTCTTTTTGAACCGTCAAAGACGACGAAGGAACGTTGAAAAACAGGTTGGTTAGAAAGGTAAACTTCGTTCATCACTGTTTTAGAAAATTCCATCTCCGATTTTTTATCATGCAGTGTTTGCCACCCTTCACTTTCTCCCTCTGCTTTAACAGATAAACCGAAAGCACGTACACTTCTCTCCCAATCCCTGTGTGTATATCCAATTCGAAAGGTATGTTTTCCAGCGTCTAGTCTTTTTTTTCCGAGAACTTCCTCGTTAAAACTCATTCCATACCAGGGAACATTGACATCGGATAACACTAGCTCATTATCAATCAATACGTTGGCGTATCCATGATAATTTCCTTTGAACAAATAAACGCTGGCTTTTGATACTTCAAAAGAACCTGTGATAACGTAATACTGGGTTCCACGTCTTGAAACGGAAACGTCTATTAACTCCGTTTCTCCAACCTTGACAGGCGTTAAGGTACTTAAATCTTTTTCTTTTGGAACCGTTTGTATATCTCCTTTCTTTTCACGCGTGAAAGCATTTTCATATATTTTGTACTGAACAGGCGGGACAATCTTTACACTGGCATTTCCTATTTTTGTTATTCTGATATTTCTGAAGGCAATGGGACCATGATCACCTTGAAACATGAGGGGCCCCATCGATTTTTCATCTTGAAAAGCTGCCGCTCTGGTTGGACCGAATAGTTCTACATTCTGATGAATGACTATCCCGTTCCATGTTACTTTTAACATTTTGGCATTCGATATCTTTTGCCCGCTGGCATTAAATTTTGGCGCTTGAAAACTTATGTCAACACGATTCCATAATCCGGGAGCTTTTACGGCATTAAAACGGGGCGGATGACCTTCAAAACCTTCGTTGTTTTTGCCCCTTTTTTCATCCCATCGTTGATAAATCCCTCCTGCATCGTCAAATGATGGTGTGTTTTTTCCCCAACTATCAAATACCTGAACCTCATACCTTCCTTGCAGATAAATACCTGAATTAGAACCTTTTGGAATCATAACTTCCAGGGATAAATCAAGATCGCCATGTTCCATGAGGGTAATTAGATTATCACTTGCCTTGAACGAACCATTTTTTAATTCACAAACCAAGACGCCTTTTCCCTGTTTGGAAATGAGTGATTTTTCATTAGGATTTCCAGTAACCTCACTCGCTTCCTGCCAGTTTGCTGAAGGATTTTTAAATAAAGAAAGGTTGTCCAATGATTCATAGGATTGGGCATGAAGTATCAATGGAAAAAATAAAATGGGACATAGCCGAATAAGTAGCCCGCGGTGCATACCAGTAAAGAACATAGGGATAGGTTTGTAAATGAATTTTAATAGGTTCTTATCTCATGTTAAATATATGGATTAAAATCGGATTATTACTTTAGGTATTTGTATTTAAATGATAAGACCTATTCAAATTTTAACTAATTTTCCGTAATATTATGAATTATGATCTTGAATGCCAGTCAAATTCGCGCCTGGGACGCATTTACTATCGAGCATGAACCCATTAAATCAATAGATTTAATGGAGCGTGCTGCATTAGCTTGCTTTCATTGGTTGGAAATGAGAGATTTAAC
>JANQZX010000084.1 GCA_030728245.1 Saprospiraceae bacterium
AGCGCAATTATAAGTGATGCATAGCTTGACCTCGCTGAATGACTGGTAAAATTTGGTATTTCCAGAATTTTTGCAATCTTATTTAAGTTTCTATTATATTTAACGATTGAATTTTTAAGTTTATTAAATTGTACTTTGCTTGGATTAGCAAATCCTATGTCTTCAGAAATGTCAGAAAAATCTTCTTCCTTAATAAGAGGAAAAATAAAATCATTGGGATTTTTAAGTTTATATATTGTTAGGATTTTGCATAAAAGTTTATAAAAATCTAATTGCATTGTTTGAAGTTGATTAAACTTATTTGTCCTTTCTTTTTCTATTTCCTTTTGAATATATTTTGCAAGATTATCTAAATAGATCAAATGCTCATTTTCAGATATGGCAACGTCAATGGAAATATCATCTAATTTTTGCTGATTATATTCCATTAATTTATTTTTAGTATAATTATTTTTTAATATTCCAACTTCATTTAATGATATTGAAATTGGATTTTTGTGATAGTGCCTTGTCAAAATTTCATTATCTAACTTGACATTTATAGAGATTTTTGTATCCTCATTATATTTCTCTTTCGATGTTTCAATATTATATAAAGAAAGGATTTTTAGATAATTTTCAACTTTTATTTTGTCATCGGGGGCAAGTAAATCTTTTTTCAAAAAATGGGCCATAATCATCATACCTTGATAATTTATAAGGTTGTTGATTTTACTCAATGTTTTTTTCTGTAATTTTTTTATTCTTATTTCATATTTATCATTGGAATTTGTGATTACTAAATTTTTCAGTCTAACAGTTGCCACATCTGAATATCTCATTCCATTTGTGAAAGAACTAAAAAGGAAAATCAGTCTGGTTTGTTCTAAAGTACTATCCTCTATTTTGGTGGAAAGTATTTTTTTAAAATCTTCAATAGTAATTACTCTTTTTTTTCTTTCTTCTTTTTTAGGGGAAGGAATCTTTCTTGATAATCCACTTAAAAAATCTAAATCTTCAATTTTTTCTATTTTTAACAGAAGCATTTTAAGAGTGGATATATATTGGCTTGTTGAATTTGCCTTAATTTTATTCTGTATAATATAATTATAGAAATTTTGAAAAAGGTTTTGGTTCAGTTCAGAAATGAGAATATCTTCCACTAATATTGTTTCTTTTAGAAATCTTTGAAAAAATCTCAAAGAGGACAGGAACTTTTTTTTGGTTGAGATTTTAACATATTGTTTATCTATTATATTTATGCTATAATCAATAAACTTAATCTTATTTTTTTCATCAAGTTTTTGCTCTTTTTGGTTTAAAAAATCCAGTTTAGATTTTTCAATAATCTGGTTGAGTTCTTGGTAGTTGTTGAACCCACTCTTTATTCTTTCTTTTTTGGCATTCCAATAATTTTCTGGAATAGCAGGCAGCATTTTGATACTTATTAGTTTTGTTTTATTATCTTGTCTGTATGATAATCTTAAATAACCTGTGGTGTCCTCTTTATCCTTCTTTTTAAAGATAACGCTTACTTTATTTGGATGGCTCATAAGTGTCTAATTAGTGTCTAACTTTTTAGCAAAAATAAGCAAAAGTTTAGAAAAAACAAAAAACACAACTAATTGATTTTCAATGTTAAAACTAAAACTTACACCCAATGAATTTCAACCTGTTCTTTAAAGGAATTATACTGCTATTAATTCCAGTTTTAGGGATCGCCCAAACGAATCTAACGCCCGAAAATGCACTGAAAAATTATATTTCAAATGGAGATATGAATTATGCATGGGAGTTGAAGGATTCCGTTTCTATTGGCAGCTCTAAAGCTTACCAATTATTATTGACTTCTCAAAAATGGAGGAATATAACCTGGAGACATCAACTAACTGTGATTGTTCCGGCGACTATTCAATTTGATGGCGCTTTGCTATTTATTACCGGCGGAAGCTTGAAAGACGAACAACCCAACTGGAGTACTAATGATAATATGTGGCCTGTTTTAGCTTCTGTAGCATCTAAAAATAAAGCGATTGTTGCCCTGCTCAAACAAGTGCCAAATCAACCTCTTTATGGTGGAAAAACGGAGGATGAATTAATTTCATACACGCTTCACCAGTTTAAACAGGATAAGGATTATTCATGGCCTCTCTTGTTTCCAATGGTTAAATCGGCTGTAAAAGCGATGGATGCCATTCAGGAATTTTCTGCTCGCAAACTTAATCACAAAGTGAATAATTTCACCATTTCCGGAGCATCAAAAAGAGGTTGGACTACCTGGTTGTCCAGTGCTATTGATGATAAAAGGGTTAAAGCTATTGCTCCTATCGTTATCGATATGTTGAATATGCCTAAAACATTAAGTTATCAATATGAAACTTACGGGGAATATAGCATTCAGATTGAGGATTATGTTAAACTTGGTATTCCTCAGGGTACTGATACTCCTGAAGGCAAGGCTATTACGTCAATGATTGACCCATATTCATACCGTGAAAAATATACTATTCCAAAAATAATTTTTATTGGTACAAATGATGAATATTGGACGGTCGATGCAATTAAACATTACTACGACCAGATACCGGGTACGAAATTAATACATTATGTCCCAAATGCAGGTCACGATTTGGGTGGAGGCAAACAGGCTTTTGAGGCTTTGAGTGCCTTTTTTGGATTAACGCTACAGAACAAGGAATATCCCGTTTGTACCTGGGATGTCGTAAAAGGAAAGGACGGATTTGAAATTACAGTGAATGGTGCAACTGAAAATCTTCAGGATGCCGCTATTTGGGGGACAACGTCTGCAGATCGGGATTTCAGAAATAACCTTTGGCTGACCAGACGCATAAAATTGAATGGTACCTCTGTTAAATATACCGTTCCTTTCGTTAAAAAAGGATTTCAGGCTTTTTATGTTGATTTGAAATATAAAGATATAAATGGTGGTTCTTATACCATAAGTACCAGGGTATTCACAACGGATACTGATAAGGTTTTATAAATGATATAAACGGGGGTGTAACTTATACATCCCCGTTTTTTTTGAATAGAATATACTTATTTAATTTGTTTCAACAGAAATAGAAATTGGGAAAAATTTACCAATGCATGAACAAGTGCAGCATAAAATACATTTTTCGTTTTCAAATAAGTATAGCCATAAGCCCAACCTGCAACAGCTGCCAGTCCTACAAAAAGTATCGAATCCTTATGAAAATGTGCCAAACCAAATACCATGCTTATAATAGCCAATGCGGTATAGGTACCTAACGCCTGATAAGACTTTTCTTCAAGATAATAAGCCATAAGGAATATTGCGAAGGTTATAGCTACTGGAAACCAGATGAATTCGATGGCCAGAGCATATCCTGCTAAAACGGATAATACAAGTACGATTATCAATCCATAACGCCAGTAAGTTTTCCAGGCTTTCGAGCGATTTATTTGCTTACTTAACATGTTTTGTAATAGTCCCCGAAAAAAGAGTTCCTCAAAAAGAGCGGTACCTATCCAGATACGCATTATCTCTAAGAGGGATTTTGAAAATCCATCCTTTATAATTTCATTAAATGGGCTTGGGTTCACAAAACCTAAACTGAAGGCAATAACAAATACGAATGCAACAAAAGAGAGCCAGGAAAGAATAGCGATGCCAAAAAACCTGAGTTTGAATATAGGGTAAAATCCAATATTATCCAGTTTTCGAATATAACTATAAGTGTAAGCAAGCAGAAGAACCCATGAAATTTTATACAGAGAACCAAAGCCATTTCCGCCAATTGGCAAGGTAGTGTCACCATTAGGTTCTACTAAAGTTAGGGGAATAGCCATAATTAATAGCACCAGATAATCGATGCGACCTATTTCATTCCGGGGAAATGCCGTGTAATAAAGGGTAGGAAAAAGAAACAGGAAAAACAATAGTCCGCCGGAACTATCGAGGGGATTTTTCCCGTAAATCAATAAGTAGCCAAAGAGCAATCCAAGGAGAAGAAGCGGAAGTATGAGTTTATTGTGATTTTTAAGGCCATGGTTTTCTTCCACCCATTGAAGAACATCAGGTTTACCTATATTGAAGATTAAGAAATAAGCAACAATGAAAAAGGGAACAGCGCTTAATAAATCCAAAATGGGCGTCTGCAAATGATAAACAACAAAAAGAAAGAGATAGAAGAACGTCAACAGGATCCCTGAGTTGAAAATGGAAATTTTGCGTTTCATAATGTGCGATGCCAAGAAAAATGTTTAAATAATGGTAAAATAAACCTTTCTAATCGGGCAAGCAAATTTTAGGCTTAAAAAATGGAATGTAGGTTGTTCTATTCATTTAAAAGGCATCGAAAATAGTTCAAGGGGTACTTCTTCTTGTTAGGTATAAAAGTTTCGGAGTTGCTAAAAAGTTGATTGTTAGTAAAATAGAATCATAAAAAAGTAAATTAATGGAGCATAATATGTTGAATTTGATTGAGTTAAAAACAAATTTTCATAACATTCAAAAATGCAACAGAATAAATTTATTAAAAATATCTCTGAAGTAGGTGAATATTCATCAGATTCAAATATTT
>JANQZX010000085.1:0-5290 GCA_030728245.1 Saprospiraceae bacterium
ATGTCATTACCCTTTATTCATCCTTTCGATTTGGGCTTTATTTGTCTTGATAAACGGTCTTCCTTGAAGCGCTTGAATGAGTGTCAGCAAAGCCAATAATCCATAAATAACGGACAGTCCAATGGTCAATTTTGTACTTTTTAAACCATAATATGAAACTATTGGCAATATTTGTAAGGCATGCATTCCAATAAAATGTGAAACCCTTAAATCGCCAACGGTCTTGCTCCAACCAATTAGGAACAAATTTGAGTTGTCGTTTAATGCACCTACACTATGGTTTAATCTTGAACCCATGGCAAAACCCTCAAATGAAAAAATAACGAAAATAATTATTCCCAAACGTATAGCCCAAACATAATAATCAGGTAAATCTGGAAAGGAGTGTATGAAAAATAATAGCCCAACATAAGCGGTATAAAGTGTAACTAACGATGCTGCCAGTGCCATCATTGAATACAAAAATGAATAAACTGGCGAGCTTACATTGTAGTGGGAAAGTTCTCCTTTACTTGCTTGAAATGCAATATAGAATATTTCAAAACCCAATAAAATGATGACTGCCCAATTGAATACCTTGATATTGAAATTCGGCAAATAATGGCAATACCAAGCCATAGCCCAGGTAAATAAAAAGGTTGAAAACGCAAATTTGACTGGTTTATACCACGCATTTACATTATAAACTTGTGTATTGGTAACTTTTGTAAGAATCATAAAAATAACGGATAGCACAAGGCATAGTAAACCATAATAGAATAGGGTTTCATTCCGGTCTTTCAGTTGTTGAATAAAAACGATCATATTTTAATACCATTTTTTAATTTATTTCTAAGTTCCTCAATAAATTTATCTTCTCCATCAACCTTTTAAACACTACATCATACATAGGATTTGCAATAATCATTGTTTAGTTATTTCAGGGAAGATACGATAATAAATGGTAGTAAACCCTAGATGCAGTTAATGAGAAGAGTCATTGGCTGATTAAGATTAAATACCCTGGTTCATTTTTAAGGGAATTTTTTATCCGCCGTCATTCACTAAAAAGTGCAGGATCCGACAGGCATTTCCCTTACTCCTTTGATTTTTTTCAGACAAAATACGTACCCTCAGTGTATGTTTTTTTTCATTCAATGATTGACCTAACATCAAATACCAGGGCAGATGAAGATTTTCACTCCATCTTGTGAATAAATCTAGTTTCTTAAATGGTTTACCATCGATACTATAAGAAATGATACCCGCATCAGGCCCAGATGCCACACAAATTCCTATCGTATTTCCCGTAAATTCTAAATGGAAAGTTGCATCGGGTTTCTCTCCTATCAACGCTGGAATATTTACATATTGTTTTCGGGTACCTGCACCATCCTTTGGTTTCCAGGAATCAACCGACATAAAATCACTTTTTATTTCAGCATTTTTAATTGAAAGATACCTTCCCTTATCATAACTTCCATCATTTAATATATTGGGTAAAGTATATGCTATAGTTACATCATTTTTTTGTACACGATTAAAAGCATTATTCAAAAAGGTCTTAATGGATTGGAAATAGACCTCCTGTCCGAATGGAGAAGGATGTAAATCTTTAAAATCATCTGCCCAGGTAAACTCCTTATTTTTAATCTGTTCAAATACCTCTTTAGCCAGATGAATACTATTTACTTGATAATGTTCAGCAACACGCTCATGATTTTGTATTTCAGAGGGAATCACCCCTTGTTGATAATCTATTAATTTTTCCGGATCGACAAAATGCATCAGTACAATATCCATTTTAGGATTAGATCGTTTTGCTTGTCTGACAATACCTTCCATTCCCCGGATTTGTGCCAGGCTATCAAACCCATTTGTCCTGTCATTTACCGCTGCTTCTTCAAATAACAAATCAATTTTACCCTTTGCCAGTACCTCCGATGAGAGTCGGAAAGCACCTGGTGTTGAACCCGTTGAAGCAATGCCCGCATTAATAAATTCAAAATCGGTTTCCGGAAATTTTTCATTTAAATACTGGCAGACTTTATTTCGCCAACCGTCACTTTCTGTGATGGATCCGCCCATAAAAGCAACGACTCCTTTTTTTTCATTTTTAAATTTTAAAAAGCTATGCTGAAAATCTGATCGTAGAACATGAAAATCAGAGGCAGGTAAGGGGGATCCTTTTTGCAAAGTATGAAACTTAATAAACTGGGCTATTCTTTCCGGATTTTCAATAGGGAAATGATGTCCTTCCAGGGTCTGTTTGCCTTTTGTCATAGGCATAATGGTCGCAGATCCACCCAGATGTATATATCGCTGAACCAATGGAGAGGTATTTTCAAGATAAGGAACTATGCTATCCTTTAAACTGACACTATGCAAAATAGGTATTTTACAGGCAGCTAATCCCTGTAAATTATCCATTGGATTATCTAAAAAGCCTGAGGCATCCTCTTCGGAAAATTGGTATTCTGTCAATAATTTATTCCAATCCTGAGGAGAACCCTTCCCTTTTCCCTTTCCTCCGGGCCAGCTTTTTATATCGCAAACGGGTGCTTCAGCATAAATACAGGAAACTTTTAAAGGATTCCGTTTTGCCCATTGATAGACATAAAGTCCTCCCCTACTTACTCCTTCCAGAGCAACGATAGGAGAAAAACCTCGTTGACGAACCAAATATTCATAAAAAGCATCCCATATTTGCATAGCAGCGTTGGAACCAAACATATCGTTGGTATTCAGGTAAACAATATGAAAACCCTCTGAAAGTAGTATAGAATCCACTTCCGTGTGCCATTCAGGAAAATGGGCACGCCAAACCCAGGGTTTTCCAGGCAATCCTTTGGTAGGTTTTATCAGCCATGCTTTTCTTCCCTGAAAAACAAAATGCTCCCTTTCAAAACCTGCATCAGAGAGAAACATCCAACACATTAACAATAATAATATATGTTTCATGCTTTAAAGGTTTTGACTATATAATGTTGAGCAAGGCAGGTGATTAATTTATCCAAAAATGTCCAATGGAATACGTTTTTGCCTGACCACTAATTATGACTCGTTCTCCCAGGTCTTCACAATACAATTTGCCCATCCTTTCTGACACTTGTTGAGCATAAAGCATCTTTTTGTCGAGTCTTTTTGCCCAAAATGGGATGAGGGAACAGTGCGCAGAACCCGTTACAGGATCTTCCAGAATAGATGTTTGAGGCGTGAAAAATCTTGACACGAAATCGCAGTTATCCCCTTTTGCTGTTACAATCATTCCTCCGGGAGCAAGATTTATCTGGTCAAATGCCTGCCGGTCTATTTTTATATTTCTGATATCAGTTTCGTTATCGTAAACCAGGACATAGTCTCTTGATTTCAGAATTTCTTTAGGTTGAATATTTAAGGAATTTGAAATGATGAGAGGTAGATCGGCTTCTACAGGCATTCTTGATGGAAAGTTCAACTTATATACTCCATCTTCAACATTAACTATCAGATTACCGCTTATGGATTCAAAGACAATTTCATTTTTGGGGTAGTTGAGAATCGTCGCTAAACAATGCGCGGAGGCCAATGTAGCGTGTCCGCACAAATCCATTTCAATTTCGGGAGTGAACCATCTCAAATGAAAAGTATCTCCTTTATCTACAAAAAAAGCCGTTTCGGCAACGGCATTCTCCTTTGCAATTTTCAGTAGGACATCATCTGGCAGCCAATGGTCGAGGGGTACAACGCAAGCGGGATTACCCCCAAATATGGTATCAGTAAATGCATCAATCTGATATAAATTATATTTCATTGTCTTAAGTTATCTTTATACGGGTTTTATAAAAAATGCCTTAGGTAACTTTCTGA
The DNA here is from genome assembly GCA_030728245.1 of Saprospiraceae bacterium. Lineage (GTDB taxonomy): Bacteria > Bacteroidota > Bacteroidia > Chitinophagales > Saprospiraceae > BJGN01. The sequence continues at coordinate 3,829 of JANQZX010000085.1, forward strand.
TTTTTAATGAAATAATCGAAAATAGCAGGCGAAATTCGTTTAATAACCATAGCCGCTCTTTCTTTAAAACCGCCAATATATACGTTTCCTTTTCTGCGATAAATGGCGTCGAGCGCCTGTTCGGCAAATTTTTCAGGAGATAAACCAAGATTATTCTGACTTGATTTTACTAATTCCGGGGAAGTTCCCAATGAGTTTTTTGTGATATTTGTCGCAATAAATCCTGGCATGATGTTGCAAACATTAACACCCTCATCGGCGAGTTCCAGTCTTAAAGACTCAAAATAACCCACCAGACCATGTTTTGCGGCAGCATAGGATGTTCTGTATTTAGTATTTATTTTGCCCATAACGCTACTTATCACTACTATCTGTCCCTTTTGGAGTAATAATTGGGGTAAGGCAGCTTTTGTTAGAGCAATCGTACCTATTAAATCGGTCTCAAGTAATCGCAATTCCTCTGAAAATGGGGTATCTACAGCAAAACTTCGCTGACTAATTCCCCCATTATTTATTAAAATATCGATTTTACCAAAAGCATCTATTGCTTTTTTTGTAAGCTCTTCGAAGGTATTATATTCGCGTAAATCTAATGGGATGATAACTGATGATGCTTCTTTATTTAGAAACGATTGTTGCACTCTTTCTAAGGCTGTAACATTCCGGGAAGACAAAATTAGTTGAGCGCCATGTTCGTTAAATAATTTTGCCATGGCTTCTCCCAATCCAGAGGAAGCGCCCGTTATCCAAACAATTTTGTTTCTAAAATTCATGTTTTTACGTAATTAGTATTTTGTTAAATAAATATAGCTATTTTCAGCCCGTTAAATAAATATTTACCTATGTTAAGACGCAAATTTGTATTATCTGCTATAAAAGTAAGTCCCTTTTTTTTATTCCAATCCTCTTTGACAAGTGCTTGTTCCTTGTTGGAAACGGAAACTCCGGTGCTTACCGATAAAAAAATAATTGTCATCGGTGCAGGTATCGCTGGTCTGGCTGCTGCGAAAAAACTAAAAGAAAATGGTTTTTCGGTTTTAGTGCTAGAGTCACAAGAGAAAATAGGCGGTAGGTTACGTACAGATCGATCCCTCGGTATTGCTTTTGATGAAGGTGCCAGTTGGATACATGGCCCAAAAGGAGGTAATCCAATTACCGCTCTTGCCGCACAAGCAGGTGCTTCTACCTATTTGACCGACGATGAAAGTCTTAGAATTTATGACCAAAGCGGTAAAGAATATAATACTGATTTGTTGGACACTGAATATGACTTATTTGAAGCTGCGTTAACAGCTGTAAGAAAAGCAGGAGCTGAAAACCAGTCCTTTGAAGCCATTTTTAACTCCTTATATCCCGAAAAAGGGAAGGAAAGATTATGGAAATACATGCTTTCTGCCTATTTGGAATTTGATACGGGAGGAGACATCTCAAATTTATCGTCAAAGTATTTTTATGATGATGA
>JANQZX010000085.1:5390-16590 GCA_030728245.1 Saprospiraceae bacterium
GCATTACCCAGTGAAAAAACTAAAGCCATTGAAAACACCCAAATGGGTAATGTTAATAAGTTCCTGCTGGTATGGAAATCTTCCTTTTGGGATGCAAACACCCAATATATAGGTTATACACCCGAAACAAAAGGTAAATTCAACTACTTCATGAATGTGAATAAATTTTTGCCTTCTTCCAATGCTTTAATGACTTTTGCCTTTGGTAAATACGCCACCCAAACAGAATCTATGTCTGATGCTCAGATTACCACTGAAATAATGAGCCATTTAAAATCTATTTATGGAAATAATATTAGCAATCCCATTCAATTTTTAAGAACGAAATGGGGATCAAATATTAACTCTTTTGGCTCTTATTCCTTTGCAACGAAGGGAGCAGGGGCACTCAATTTCGATACCCTGTCAACTGAAGTAAGTAATAAATTATTTTTTGCAGGTGAGCACACAGACAGTGACTATCGTGGAACCGTTCATGGCGCTTATCTAAGTGGCATAAGGGAAGCAGACAAGATTATAGATTTATAAAAAACAGATACCCATTCAGCAACATAAAAAAGAATGCGGGGATGATTAATTTGAAATCATCCCTGATTTTCACACGGGTAAGGACTCCCAATAACATCAGGAGTGAAAGCCCACCGGCGGATAACAGAAAAATAGGTTTTGCGAAATAGCCTACGAATAAACCTATCGCACCTAAAATTTCCAGGGTAGCTACTAAGGTTCCGAACTTTGCTAATCCAAAACGGCTGAACTCCAATTTCATTTTGTTAGACATGAAATAGGTAATGCCGTAAATAAGAAAAGAAAAACCACTTAGTGCTACCAAAAAGTTATATAAACTCAATGATTAAGCATTTTGGTAAATAAGATAAACACACAAGGTCAAAAGAAATAAAGAGGGAACATGTTTTTGCCACGGATTTTTGACCTTAAAATGAAAATATTGGGCAACAATCATTAGAAAACCCATAGCTGCAGCTGAAAGAACAACGTATTCTTCATGCCAGATGCTCACTACCAGCAAAGTAGCCAATACGATTTTTGATGTGCCCACTATGGTTCTCATCAAATCACTTAATTCATACTGTTTGAATTCCTTGACGATATTATCGAACCTGAATACCCAAACATATATAATGGATAATGCGATGACTACTTTTACAATGGTTTCTAGCGTTAACATATTTACTGTTTTTGAATGAGCTGTGATTGAAATTCATTTGAACCAATTATTTGGACCCGCAGTAAATAAGTACCAGAACTTAAATTTTTAGAAGCAATACGTTTTACCGTTTCGTATCCGGAATATAATTCCCTCAACCATTGCTTTCCCTGTAAATCAAATAATAAAAGTTCAACGTTTGAATGCTTGGGAATGTTCAAAAATTCCAATGAAATATCGTCCCGAAAAGGATTTTCCAATACCCTGAAAAGATTGAAAGGAAGTTGAATTTCCTTATTTGGTGTGGTACTATTTGAAATATATGGATCTGTTTGAGCTTTCCACTCATTCCAGTTAGAAATGCCATCTTTATCGGGGTCATCTGCCCCAATAAATGCAGTTGTAAGCAGCTCTTTAAATTCCCAAATATCTGGCAGACTATCCTTGTCCAGATCTTCCGCAGTTCCCGTAAATTTACTGTAACTCTTGTTTAGTGAAGGCATACGGGTATTTACCTTTTTCAGATAATCCCTGAGTTTGATAGTCAATTCTCTGGCCTTTGCGGGAAATAAAGACGATAAATCAGTTGTTTCGCTAATATCTTTCTTTAAATCGAATAGTTGAATTTTATCTGCCTCATAATCGACCAGTAATTTATAATCCTTATCAATCCAGGCAGATTGAGGAAAAGTATTGGGATTAAAATGAGGGCAATGGAAAACCAATTCTTGTTGATTTCGATTAAAAGGCAAATTTAACTGTGGTTTTAAGAGTGGTAGCAAACTAATTCCATCCAACAAAGGAGGCAAAATAGCACTGCCATTGGTTGCCAATGCCGCAATGGTCGGAAAAAGGTCATAAGCAATAACAGGTTGCGTTTGATAGGTATTTGCAGGAATGCCAGGACCGGAAATGAAAAAAGGCACTCTAATACCCCCTTCTTGTGTAGAAGATTTTCCACCTTTCAAAGGACTATTATTCCCCCCTGCTCCATTGTCACCAATATAAATTATATAAGTATTTTCTGTAATATTTAATTCCTTTACTTTATTTAACAAGGTATTTATTCCTTCATCTAAATCCTGAAGCATTGCCCCATATTCGGGATTTTTATGTCTTCTCCCCAATGGATGTTTCAAAAGGTCTTTCCATTCGTCCACCGATTTTTGGGTAGCTTCAAAAGGGCTTCTTGGCGCATGATGTGACAATTGGACGTAAAAAGGCTTTGCTTGTTTTACGGCATCAGACATAAATATACAGGCAGAATCGGTAATACTAAAAATATTCCTGGGATCTGCTTGAACTAAGCCGTCATGGTTGCCATCTTCGTTCCCCGTTTCCCCATCGCCCCTGTCAAAGCCATGAAAAGCAGGCCCTTTTCCCTGAATATGCCATTTTCCATAATGTGCAGTTGTATAGTTGAGATCTTGTTTTTTAAGCCATTCTGCAATAGTCGTTAAAGAATCAGGAATCACTAATTCAGTTTTAGCTTCTAGAACACGGGTTCCAGCTTCTTGCGTGTTATCGGTAAAAGTAAAATGGAGTCTTGACGTCGATTTTCCTGTTAGCACACTTATTCTTGTTGGAGCACATTTAGGTGCTGAGGCATAACCCTGACTAAAAATCATTCCCTTTTTTGCTAATGCCTCCAATACGGGCGTTTGATAATAGTCGCTTCGGGAATCTACCTGACTTGGATCCATTAGTACAGAAGTTCCATTCCAGCTTTGATCATCGGACAAAATAAATATGAAATTAGGCTGAGATTGTGCGTGGAGGGTAATACAACAGCAGACAAAACAAAAACTTAGGAAACGGGACATTATGTAGGTTTAGCCCTCAATATAGGCATTAGAAAGGAAAGAAAATAAAAAAGTGTAGGTGGGGAGCACACCCACCTACACATTAATCACAAAACTTAAAATTAACTAGTCAAATATTATTACTGAATCATCCACATTTTTCCAAAAACATCATCTTTTCCAGCAAACTGCCTTGTCAATGCTTCATTTAAATTAACCGCATTGGTAGTCAGTTCGTTATTAGGATATCTAAATCTCAATGGGATTTGGCCTCCATTTCCAGTACCCACACCGGTTAAAAAGGCAGGGATATTGGTTCTTCTGAAATTGTAATATGCCTCTAAATCATTTCCCTGTGCCATAGCCAAATATTTTTGCTCCAATATTTGCGTCAGACCAGATACACTATTTCCAGCATATTTCACAACAGGAAGAGCAAAATAAGTATCTGTGTTTACAGGTAAGGTGAAATTATCAAAAATGCCTAAAACAGCACCAGGTTTAGCAAAAGAAACGGTAAGGTTACCTGTTTTGATGCCGTAAAAATCCATAGAAGCAAGAACACCTTTTTTGTAAAAGCTCTCGGCATCACCTGAAGCCCAACCTCTGTTTATTCCTTCCGCAATATTCAAACACATTTCAGCATACCCAACCTGAACAAGAGGTTCCCCCTCGTAAGTGGCATAAAAACGCTTACGGTTAATCAACGAGTAAACACCCTTTTGAGCATTAAAAGTCATATCATCTAAACTTTCACCAGAACTTGCGCCATTAAATGATTCAAAATCTAAAGGAGATTTACCTGCTTTTATAGCTGCCTCGGCAGGTTCTGCCACTACGAACAATCTTGGATCCTGATATTTTTTCAACAGATCGATATACAATTTTGAAGTGTTCTCGCGAAGGGCGTCAAAACCATAATTATCCGGATTTTTTGGATATTTATACAGAGGCGCCTTAGAGATAAACTGTAAATTGTCTGCATTAGACGTAAAAACAGGATATTTTGTAGGATTCGATAACACATCGGCAAATAACTGTTTAATCTTCAAATCTGCATCGTTTTCTTTTTTGCTCAAGCTGATTAACACTCTTAATTTGAATGAGTTAACCAATTTTTGCCATTTCACAAGATTGCCATTATAGAACCAATCGCCATCTACTTTCTGCCCACCCTTTTGGATTAATGCAGCAAAATCGCTGTTTGATTCTTCCAACCACTTGAGAACTTGTATGTATATTTCCTTTTGTGTTGCATATTTCGGAGCGGTATTCTCCAATCCATTTAAGCTTTCTAACAAAGGTAAATCACCCACTTTTTGGGTCATATTAACAAAATGGTAAGCGCGTAAAAACTTTCCTACCGCAGAATAAGGATTAACAGCAGATGCACCTGCCTTGATAGCCTCTTCCTCCATTTTCTGCACATTTTTTAGACGGGTATAGTCTAAATCTGCAGAACCTGACCAGTATTCATTCGTGCCATAATAGTTGTAATTAATACAAAAATATTGATTCCAACGCATTGGTGAGTTCCATGCACCTGTACGCATATTTAAAAGTACGCCATTCATTATGAGGGAAGGAGGCGTTGAAGTTGCTCTGTTTGGATCGACATCCAGGGAAGCATAATCACATGAATTAAAGGCAAACATGCAAATAGCCAACGTTATAAATATATACTTTTTCATTTTAAAAATTTTAGAGTTGAAATGATACCGTCTTAGAATTTAATGTTTAGGTTAAATCCAAAGCGTTTAGTAGTAGGGGTTTCAAAACTTGATGAACCCTGACGACCTGTATATTGATCTAAATCTACATCTTTGCTTTCAGCAAAATAAAGTAAGTTACGACCCACAAAAGACAAAGTAACATCCTGGAAGAAACTACCTGGTTTCATTGGCACCTGGTAAGTAATAACTACCTCTCTTAATTTAGCAAAAGAACGGCTCATTAAATTATTCTCGTCATCTTGATAGTAGCGGCTAATCCAGTCTTGTAAAAATGTTTTAGTACCATTTGGTTTGAATTGAAGCTCGCTATAGTTAGTGATATTTCCATAAATATCCGTTTTGATAGATGCCGTATTTGCCAGCTGAACCCCTTCACCTAACCAGGTACGATTTCCTTTGGTGTCCTCCAAACGAGCATTGGCCATATCTCCCTGAACCGTTGCTACATGACGACCACCTCTGAAAGTTTGTCTTTGAATGTAGTTGGAAATAACACCACCTTGTCTTCCATCAAATTGGAAAGAAACAGACCAGTTCTTGTAAGAAAAACGGTTAATTAAACCCCAAACGAAGTCAGGATCTAAATGTCCAACAAATTTACGTGCATTACCATTCACAGAAGCAACTCTGATAGGTCTTCCACCTGCATCATTAATAATCTGACCATCTTGTGTGAATAAATAACCTGAAGTGTAAAATTTATCTACCCTTTCTCCTATCTGTTGGAATGGAGACAATTCTGTTAACTCAACCCCTTTGTCGTCTTTGTAAAATGAAGCCCATCTCTCTCTGAATGTTGATATATTTAATTCCGGGTTCCAACGGAACTTGCTGGAAGATCCTTTATTTGGGTCAGCTTTTAGTACTAATTCCAATCCTTTTCTTCTCGTAGAAATACCATTTACCAACTGTCCTGTATAACCTGTAGCCTCAGAAATAGGTCTTGCAAAAGTTCTAGGACCTTCCAATATGTTGAAATAAGTAAATTCTACATTCAACTTATTTTTTAACATACCTAAATCAAATCCCATTTCAATTTCAGATCTTGAATTTCTCTGTAAACTTGGATTACCTAAAGTATTTGAATAGTAAGCTGCAGGATTATTATTGTAACCTGTTTGAGTACTATAAACCGTTGAATTACTATAGTTTGGACCGTCATAAGAGGAGAAATAAGTATCGCCATAACCTAGTGGATTACCTCCAAATGGAGCTGCTGAAGTACCAACAGTAGAAGAGGTAAGACCATCTTTTACATTGGCATAAGCACCACGTAATTTTAAGAACGTAATAGGTCCTAAATCAACCAATTCTGTAATAATACTATTTGCACCTAAAGAAGGATAGTAAAAAGTCTGATTACCAACGGGTAACGTTGATATTTTATCTACTCTACCTGTGTGTGTTAAATTTAAAATATTCCCAAGAGAGATATCAGCTGAATAATACGCACTGGCAACGCCCATCTTAGACTCAAAGCTGAATACTCTGGCTGGATTCAAAGAATTGGTGAAAGAATAAACGCCTGGAGTGATCAAATAATCGGTTGATGCATAGTTACTTCTATAGGAAAATGAACGAATGTTTGCACCACCTAATAGATTTACGCCCACTTTACCAAAAGACTCATTGTAAGTTAAAAGAACGTCGGTATTATTTTCAAATAATGAACGTCTATCTTCTCTATAATCACCTTTACGCTCGTCACGTCCGTAAGAACCAGCTGAATAAGGGAATTTTTCGTCCCTCAATAAATCGTAAGAAGTTATCGACGTACGACCAACCAATTTAAGTTTGTCTGTAAATGAGTAGGTTAGACTTCCGTATCCATACACATCATTTTTGTAATGCCCGCGCAACCATTCCTTTGACATGAACCAAGGATTGTTATAACGCTGATATTCCGCATAAATCTGCTGAACACCTTCTTTACCTTCCTGCCAGTAGTTCTTCATGTCATCAACGTCCCAGTCAGCACCAGCCCAGGTAACGATATTATAAATAATAGAGTTTGGACCGTAGTTTGCGTCTGGAAAATTATCAGAATACTGTCTGTTATAGTTTATATTAGATTCGAAACGAAGTTTTTTAGTAAAATCAAAACCTAATGTCGCATTAAAATTTAAAATATTCAGATTAGTATTTGGTACGATACCTTGCTGATAGTTATGACCCATTGAAAAACGCATATCATAACGTTCACCGGTACTTGCTACAGCAAAGCTATTTTTTGTTAAAACACCTGGTTGTAAAAATCTAGTTAGATTATCTGTTCCTCTGGCAGTAAAAGGAGTAGGAATTCTTTTTCCAGTTAATGGATCAATTGGGCTATCATATTGAGGTAACAAACGTCCATCCAATGGTGGTCCCCAAATATCATAATCACCGTCATTTTTTCCTCCACCTTTACCATCTACGAATTCATAAATACCATGATCACCAGGGCCATATAAATCTTGTACCTTAGGAATAGCGTTGAACCCGTCTTCCATCATGGTTGAAGAGTTGAATTCCACTGTAAATCCTTTCTTTTTACCTGTTCCTCTTTTAGTAGATATAATGATAGCACCATTACGCCCACGGAAACCGTAAAGTGCTGCGGCTGTTGCACCTTTTAGCACGGTAAAAGTTTCAATATCATCGGAGTTTATATTCCATGTATCAGAATTAATAGGCACTCCATCCACAACATATAACAAATCGGAACTACCTCTTAATAAAACATTAGGACGACGCAGAAGCTCAGGCGAAGTACCAATGGTCAAACCAGCCACCTTACCAACTAATCCGTTAATATTGTTAGGTTCTCTGGCCTTAACCAATTGAGAACCATCAACACTTTGTATAGCGGTAGTAATTCTCTTTTTCTCTTTTGTGATACCCAAAGCGGTAACGGTAACTTCTGTCAAACCTAAAGCGGCCTCTTCAAGATACACAAGAATAGTTGTTTGACCATCCACCATTATTTCTTTTTCAGCAAAGCCAACATAAGAAATAATCAAGGCGTTTTCTCCATTACTCAAAGAAATTGAAAATTTTCCATCCAGATCGGTTACCGTTCCTGTGGATGATCCCTTTACCAGTACATTGGCGCCAATAATGGGAGATTCGGTTCCTTGCTCATAAACGATTCCCTGAACCATCTTTTGAGAAAAACCATTTAAAGCAAATAACATAGCGCTGCACATAAAAAATACAGACAATACTTTGCTTTTTTTAAACTTTTGTGTAAAAAAACGCATAAATTTGTTTTTAGTTAAAGTAAATTAGAGAGGAGTGTACTCATTTTTAAATGATACACTCCTCAATTTTCGACGCAAATATGAATGGGTAATACTAACTAAACAACAACTTTACGTGAACTATTTATTAATTTTCGTCGGAAATAAATAATGGACATTATCAAAAATAAAATAGCAATAATTGAAAATAGAATCAAACAATATTTAAAATATATGATTACCGATGTTTTAGGTATAAACTCTTTCGAAAAAAGTAAAAATACATAGCCTATGTAGCCCATGCTATCAACGATGTACATAAAAAATCCAATATTTCCCTCCTGCCGGAAAGTGGCAATGAGACGTTCAAAAACGGTGGTATGAATAGTAACGTAAGGTATATAAATCCCTAAGCCTGAAAGCACCATAAACCAAAAACCGTCCATCCCCCGCCATTGTGCGAACAAGGCCATTAAGATGAGTAAAAAACCCAGGTTACATAATATCAAGCTGAAGAAAAATGCCTTTTTATTGCTTTTAATTAACACGATGAGCGCATGAGATAATATAATCCCTAAGGCTATCCACAGTTCCGAATAGATAAAAATGGAGGGAATACCCTTATAATTTAATCCCTGCCAGATTTCCAGGGCAAAATCGGCCCTAAAACTCCTTAGTAAAGTGATAAGTAAAAAGGCAATACCAATGAAAAAAATTCCCCAACCAAAACGTTTTAATAAAACAACCCTTTCCTTACCAGACAAAGGCGTTCTTTTCACCCGGTGGGCTTCATCTTCCAGGCTCGGAGGAGGAATCTTTGTTAGCATCCAGATAAAAAACATAGTGGGTATAATAAACAAAAATCCAGCTAGACCAGGCATCCAGAAAGGAGAAATCCCCATTTGAAGTAAGTAGCTTCCAACTGTTTTTGTGAACCCGTCTGCTAAAATAAAGCTAATGCATAAACCTGCAATGAGGGCTTCTGTCATTTTCCTTCCCTCCAGATAACTCTGTACAATTCCGTAAACCATACCTAAAGGTAAGCCGTTGAGAAATAAGAAAATGATACCAAAAGAAGGTGGAACCAGACCAAAACCTACTAACATAAGTTGGGCAAAAAGAATAAAACCAATAAGAATCTTAGTCCTGTTTTGGTTCCCCAGTTCGGAAATTACTTTAATGCCAATAAATTTAGATAAAGCGTAGCCAATGATTTGGGAGGAAACCAACACTGTTTTATAGCCAATTCCCCAAAGCAAATAACCGTCAAAATCAGCTGCCGTGTAAGGTTTTCTAAAGCCATACATACAAAAATAAGTTCCAAAAGCAGCCAAAATCGCCCAGACGGGCTGTCGATACAGTATATCTGGTCTTAGCGACGACGATCTCATAAGCTATCTTCTAAAAAGTAAGAACGCAGAGATACGGCAATATTTTTTTCGAAATCTTCAACTGGCGCCGTAGTTAATTCTTTTACTTTGGCTTGATCATCCCATTTTCTCAACTTAACAGCGTCAGAAAAAAATGGATTTTGTTCGAAGGAACTTACTTCAGTTGAAGACATTAAGCCACCTTGTAATACTAAACTTTGTTTAGAGGGCTCACTTAACAAGGAATAATAAGTTTCTTCTGTGGAAGAGAGATACCTTTTTGCCATGACATGTAAGCGAACAGGTTCCGTTACTGCCTCTGGAAAATATTTTCTTAAAAAAACAGCTGCTTTATTTTCATGTACATCATCTATTCCATTGAGAGGAGCATCGTTAGGTAGATCATGCAACAAATGCCCTATATCGTGTAATAAAGCGGCCGTTATTAGTTGATCTGTCGCATTATTTTCCCGTGCTAAAGTAGCAGTTTGTAAGGCGTGCTCCAACTGAGTAACTGCTTCTCCACCATATTCAGAATGCCCTTTGTCGTTAAACAATTGTAGAATGGCAGCAATGATATCATTTTTTGTTTCCATGCCTTTTTATTTTAAATATTCATTAAATAGTAGTCCCTGAACCTATTTTAAAATTACCTCGTGACCTTCCAAAAATTCGGGTAATTGAGCCAGGGAATCTAAAAGACCATGATTAGGATATTCTTCCAACGATTCTTTGGTATGGGTACCATTTAATACGCCTAATGAAAATTGACATTTAGCTGCATTTCCTGATAATATATCAGAAGGTGTATCCCCAATATTTGCCACTTCCTGCGGATCTTTGATGTTAAATATTTCCATTGCCTTAAATATCATATCAGGATAAGGTCTGCCAACCCCACCTGTTTCATCAGGTGTCAGGGAAAGGTCAATCACTGCATTTCCCGTATAATTAAAATATACCTCATTCAGATGTTTATCCCAACCTAATCTGTTGAGAATGATATTAGTTACCTTTCTATAAAAACCAGTAGTTAGCGCTATTTTTATTCCTTTACTCCGAAGCCAAAGCAATGTCTCTTCCGCTTTAAACGCAGGAAAAATTGGCTGTGTCAGATAGTGATTTTCCAAAATTTCCTTAAAAGATTGAAAGGTTTTGTCCACATTGATAGCAAAATCGGGATGATCTTTTCCCAAATACTCCTCCCAAAGTGTGTTTATGACAATCAATTTGGGGATTCCCTGCAAATCGTTCACCCTTTGGGGCGTTGTTTTTAAGTTTGTTACCTTCGCCGCCTTTAAAAAACAGTCCTCCACTTCATTTTTATCTCTGACGGTGGTTCCAGCCATATCTAAAACCATCAATTTTATTTTCGTCATCTTCCAATTATTTAAAAATTAACATCAAAGCTACCATAATTAATATTTACTTTCTATTTGTCAAAGTACAAAGATTTACCTTTACCGAAAGAATTAATCTTCTCTTAATCTTAGAAACTGTAGATTAACATGGACAAGGATCATTTTGATATCGCCATCGTTGGCGGAGGCATCATTGGATTGGCACAGGCGTGGGAAAGAGCTAAAAAAGGACAGAAAGTAATCCTTTTTGAAAGGAATCCACAAGCGCAGGGAGCTTCCATCAGAAATTTCGGCATGATTTGGCCTATTGGTCAACCTACCGATAGTTATCCTGTAGCTTTAAAATCGAGGGAAATATGGTTGGAGCTAGCGGAAAAGGCAAATTTCTGGGCTGCTCCAACGGGTTCATTGCACCTGGCCTATCATGAAGACGAATGGGCTATTTTAAATGAATTCCATGCGTTATACCATAATAAACCCTATTCGATTGAATTGCTGACCCCTGAAATGGTGAGTCAAAAGAGCGTCGCTGCAAAAACAAAAGG
>JANQZX010000085.1:16690-24123 GCA_030728245.1 Saprospiraceae bacterium
TTAGATTTAGTAAAATGCAAATTACAGATGATGCGGACCGCTTCCCAACCGTCAGATTGGGCATTGGGTCCGAATTTAGCTGCCGGACTGACCCTCCTGCACTATGAATCGTTTCTGTCCTGCCCTTCCAGGGAAATATTGAAGAAAAGGATAATAAATGAATCTCCTGAATATTTAAACAGAGGGATTCACGTCATGGCTTCGCAAACAGCTTACAACGAAGTAACCTTAGGTGATAGTCATCATTACGGAGATGCTATATTACCCTTTGATGATCAAAAGACAAATGAGCTTATTCTTCAATATTTAGATTCTTTTGCTCATTTTCCTCATCCTGAAATTCAGTCCTTCTGGAATGGCACTTATGTTAAAAAACCTAATGCCAAATGGCATATTGGTGAGGTGGAACAAGGTGTTCAAGCTGTTACCGGCGTCGGTGGTGCTGGTATGACCTTATCTTTTGGACTTGCTGATTTAACATAAAAATGACGTTTATATAATATCGTTTACCACCTCATTTTAAAGTCTGGGTTATATTTTTGACCCGGTATTGCTATTGTTAATTAGTGTTTTTTCATACAATCTGGTTGGCCTGAACCTTCACGTGGTTCAGGTTTTTTTACGTTCATTTAACAATCAGATAATATTTAAGTAATATGGTCATATTACCTTTATAGATTATTCAAATGAAAAAAATATGACTGCATTACATCATTTCCGGGATCAGTTTTTTAAACAGATTCATACCTCCAATTTAGTATATAATACTTGCTGGGAAGACCCCAGATGTGACAGACAATTACTCCAAATAAATGAAGAAAGCAAACTTTGTATGATCACCAGTGCAGGTTGTAATGCGTTGGATTATCTGCTTGATAATCCAAAGGAAATACATTGCGTGGATATGAATCCCCGACAAAATGCGCTGTTAAATTTAAAAAAGTCGGTCTTTAAAGAAACAGAACATCCTATCTTATTTGAATTATTTGGAGAGGGTAATACATTTGATTTTAAACACCTGTTGAATAATTATTTATCCACTTCTCTGACAGAAAACGACCTCCAATATTGGCAACAAAAAGCGCACTATTTTGAGGAGGATAAAAACAAGGGTAGTTTTTATTACCATGGAACGTCTGGATTAATTGCCTGGTGGTTTAAAAACTTTTTGAATCTTACCCCCACCTTGAAAGCTGATCTTAAGAAAATATTTTCCTCCACATCCTTAGAGGAACAGAAAGAGAAATATGTGGGTATAGAAAGGAAAATATTCTCTCCCTTTTTTCAGTGGCTTACCAGTCGTCATACTGTTTTAACTATGGCAGGAGTGCCAAGAGCTCAAAGAAATTTGATTCAAGCCGATCATCCGGGAGGAGTCAAATCCTTTATTTTAAATAGTTTGAAACATGTATTTACAAAAATACCGTTGCAGGATAATTATTTCTGGCATGTATATTTATTTGGAAAATACACGCACGATTGTTGTCCAAATTATCTGAAATCTGAAAATTTTGAGACCCTAAAGAAGAAGGTCAATAAAATCAGCACCTATTCCCAAACCATTACTTCATTCCTTACTGAAAATCCAGGAACTTATTCTCATTTCATCCTTTTAGACCATTTGGACTGGCTTGCTTATCATAATCCAGATGCTATGAGGGAAGAATGGGAAATAATGCTTAAAAACAGTGCGCCGGGTACTAAATTTTTGCTCCGTTCTGCGGCTAATCATTTAAAATTTATTCCAGATTTTGTACATGATGCGATTGATTTTTCAAATAATGAAACACTGATTCAGCATAGCTTAGACCGGGTAGGAACCTACGGTAGTGTACATTTAGGCATCGTAAAATAACACCTAATGAAAACCCAACATAAAACACTGGAACAAACCCTTTCCAGTTATTACCAAATGCATGCCCCCATTTATGACCTGACCAGATGGAGTTTTTTATTTGGTCGTATTAGTATTTTAAAGAAATTACAGATACCCAAAAAACCGTATCATATATGGGAAATAGGTTGTGGAACGGGTAAAAACCTAGCCTTCCTGTTAAAAACACATCCATCTATCACCTGTCTGGGCCTGGATACCTCTAAAGAAATGGTTGAGATAGCAAAAGAGAAATTAAAGGATTTTAAAAAAACCTGTTCCATTTTGCATACCACCTACAAAGTAAATCACACGGAGGATTGGGAGAAACCGGATCTTATACTATTCTCATATTCCCTGAGCATGATTAATCCTGGTTGGCAAGAACTTCTTGAGCAAGCCCAAAAGGACCTGAAACCAGGAGGTCATATCGCCGTGGTTGATTTCCACCAATCTACTTTTTCCGGATTTAAAAAATGGATGGGTGTCAATCATGTGGAGATGAACGGCCATTTGCTGCCAGTCCTGGAAAAGCTGTTTACCTCAACACAAAAAGAAATAAAATCGGCCTATTTCGGAATATGGCAATACCTGCTTTTTGTGGGTAAGAAATAAAAAAATGAAACTGCCCGCGGCAAAATTTCCCCATTGTACCATTGTGCCCCTGGCGGCAAAAACGCTATAAACGTGTGACCCTTCTGGGGTCATTAATGACCATAAAAAAAGGAGGCTGTCTTTTTAGACAGCCTCCTTTTTAAGTTATCCTTGCACTCGTTTAATTTCCAAAGAAATCGAACTTGATACCAAGATTTATCCTTGCATTATAATATTCTTCTTGGAAGGTTCTCTCCCTAATCCCCTGGTAATATCTCAACGGTTGGTTTGTCAGGTTGTTTGCTTCAAAGTAAACCCTCCATTTTGGAGAGACGGCATAAGAAGCATTCACATCTAAAAACAACTGTTTGTCATAGTAAACATCATCAAAAGAAGAATCCCCAATCAAATCAATATAATCACTTGCATAATTCAATGATGCTCTGAGAACCAGTTTCTTAGTTTCATAAGAAAGGGAAGCATTCAACATATTTTTTGCCGTTCCCGTCAGCCTTAGATCATCATTTTCTCTACCCTGTATGCCCGTAGTACTTGATTCCGTAAGGGTATAATTCATATAAATACCAAAGCCTTTTAAAAATCCAGGTAAAAAATCAAGTTGTCTTTGGAAGGAAAGCTCCAAACCATATACATTTGCCGTTCCACCATTCTGAGGTTGTGTTCTGGATTGTAACTGACCATATTTAGCATCGGTCACGTTTAAATCGGTACGGGTATAAATGAAATTATTCAAATCTTTATAGAAAGAACCTATTGAAATTAAGCCAATTGATTTGAAATAATTTTCAAACATAAGGTCAAAATTACTTGAGGTAGTTGCTTCCAAATCAGGATTACCCTGAATTAAGACTTGATCATCAGGATTGTAGGTTGCATGCGGAACGATATCATAATAATTTGGTCTGGCCAACGAATTGGTCCAGGCCAACCTGAGTATAGCATTATCTGTGAAGTTATATTTCAAATGGGCACCAGGTAATACATTGATATAAGACTTTTTAACTTCAGGCGTTTCACTGGCTACCTCCGTCTCTTCATCAAAATTGAATCCTCTGTAATTAATGTTTGTATTTTCGACCCTTAAACCAGCTATGATCATCAATTTATCCGATAATTTATAATCGCTCATCAGATAAGTTGCCTGAATATTTTCTGTAGCAGAATAGTTAGATGTGATATACTCTGCTATCGCATCCTCTTTTTTGAATTTGGTATTATCATTAAAATTTAAACCACCCAGGTAGGTGCTATTTATAAAATTACCTGGAACGTATTTATCACCATTCAAGAAAATACGATCATCTTGTTTTGAAAAAGTAAGACTGCCGAAATTATTTCCCCCGCTTGCCAATGGTGTAATAGGTGAATATATATCGTAAGAATCAACTCTTTCCTTTTGTTTATTCCTTAATCTACCCCCAAAATATATATTTCCCTTATTATTTTTGAATGGTAATTCAAAATCTACCTTACTGTTAAAATCCTGTTCATTGGTATTATTATTGGATTCATTTA
Organism: Saprospiraceae bacterium; assembly: GCA_030728245.1. GTDB lineage: Bacteria > Bacteroidota > Bacteroidia > Chitinophagales > Saprospiraceae > BJGN01. Next base: position 20,694 of record JANQZX010000085.1, read on the forward strand.
TTTCATTCAATGAAAGTGTAAGGGCATCTGCCTGATTTTTAAGGGTTACTAAAGCCTTAAAAGGATCTTTAGTGTCCACCAATACTAATTTATTTGATCTGTGTGTTATGTAACGCTCATTTGGTCTATCCTCTAAGGCAGATGCCAAGGTAGCAGACCATTTCATTTTCAACGAACCAAATAAATGGTCTCCTGACAACATATTATTATTAACCCGCTGATCTTCAAGTCTCGTTGCTTTATTTCTTGCATTATCAATACCACCTTTTGTTTGAATGGCTACTCTACCTGTTAACTCCAACAGTTTATCAGAAATCTCGGTAAATTTACCAGAAGTCACAGGGGAATTTAATCTATCCGCTCTAAATCTATATCGGTTTTCCCAATCGTCTCTCCAATTATACATGGTGTTAAAATAGATATTGTGTCCTTTACCCAATTCATAATCCAATGCGAGGGAAATACTTCTGCGCACTCTTTGAACATCATACTTTCTCAAATCAAAACCGCTTAACACAACTGGATATTTCGCATTCGTCGTTTGAGCCCAAACCGCCTCATAGTTATCAGAACCAAAATTATGATTGTTATAAGAAGCTGATAAAATGACTCCCAATTTATCATTTGCCACTCTATCACCTATAATAAGAGAACCATTTAAAATAGGCTTTTCGGATAATAAATTCAAACCAGAACCCAATGTTCCAGAAAGTCGAAGAGCATTTGGCGCTTTTCTCGTTACGAGATTAACGGCACCACCAATAGCATCAGCATCCATGTTAGGTAGAATGGCTTTATTTACCTCAATGGTTTGAATCATATCTGCCGGAATCAAATCGAGCTGAACATTTCTGTTATCCCCTTCTGCTGATGGAACTCTTTCTCCATTCAACATAACTGAATTTAACTGAGGAGCCATACCGCGAATAATAATATTTCTTGCCTCGCCCTGGTCATTTTGCATCGTAATACCCGAAATACGTTTTAACGCATCTCCGATATTTGCATCCGGGAACTTACCAATTTGGTCGGCAGCCACAATATTGGTGATATTAGCATTATTCTTTTGCTGATTCAAGGCTTTAGCCTGACCTTTTAATCGATCACCAAGAATTAAAACTTCTTCACCAAGAATGGCTGATTCTACTAATTTAAAATTCTGTTCTGTAGTTGTTCCACCTGAAATATTAACCTCTGCCTCCAAAGAGATATAACCCAGATAAGAAACAGAAAGGATATATTTTCCCTCTTTCAGATTAATAAATTGAAATTTTCCCAAATTATCAGAAATAGTCCCAGAAATGGGCTGCGTATTTATGGACAAGGTTGCTCCCGGCATACTTAATCCATTTTCATCCAAAACTTTTCCTATTAATTTACCTGTTTGACCTTGCAAAACAGAAGTAATTATAAGAAAACTTAGTAAAGTTAGAATTCTTAACATATTTCAATTTTTATTTGTTTGAAAAAGCAATATTATATGTGTAGTGTTAATTGAATAAAATATGCATATTAACTTATCATTAAAAAATACTTATCGGTTCTTGGTGGAAAATATTAACCTAATTTTGGGTCAAATATATACCCATGATTCGTTTATTAATTTTTTTTATTCTCTTTACTTCTTTTTTAAGTTGTAACGCTCAATACTCCCCAAAAGTAAAAATCCCGGTCATTGTCACCGAAAAAGTAAGGGCCGATAGTGATGACCCAGCTATTTGGTTCAATAAAGAAGATCCGGCTAAAAGCTTTATCCTTGGCACAGATAAAGGAAATGATACGCTCGATGGCGGACTTTATGTATTTGATTTGAATGGAAAGATAGACTATGACAAATCTGTCTTAGGTTTAAAAAGACCTAATAATGTTGACATAGCTTACGGCCTGGAGGTTTTAGGCAAAAAAACAGATATTGCAGTATGCACAGAGCGATACACAAATACCATACGTGTTTTTTCATTACCTGAAATGAAAAGTTTAGATAATGGAGGAATACCTGTTTTTGAAGAAGAATCTTTACGTTCTCCCATGGGTGTTGCCCTATTTAAGGATTCCAGAACCGGTGTAATCTATGCTTTTGTAGGTCGTAAAACAGGACCTAAACTAAACTATATCTTTCAATACCTTTTATCTGCCGACAACAATGGCGTAGTTAAAGGTCAGCTGGTCAGAAAATTTGGAAAGTTTAGTGGAAAAAATGAAATCGAATCTATCGTAGTTGATAACGAATTGGGTTATGTATATTATTCCGATGAAGGTAAGGGGGTCAGGAAATATTATGCACATCCCGATAGCAGTGCTAACGAACTTGCCTTATTTGCCCGCAAAAAGGTGAAGGAAGACCATGAAGGCTTGTCCATTTTTAAAAATCCTGATGGGACAGGTTTCATCCTTCTTTCAGACCAGCAGGCTAATCAATTTAATGTTTATCCACGGGAAGGACAAAAAGATAATCCACATAAACATGAGTTAATCAAAAAAATTCATGCAAGTTCGCTAGAGAGTGATGGTAGCGAGGTCTTACATTTACCTCTAAATAACACGTTTAAAAAAGGAATTTTTGTGGCCATGAGTACAGATGGCACCTTCCAGTATTACCGTTGGGAAGATTTTTTTAATAGATAGTTTAACGTCAATGATAGGTTTTTTTAATCCTAAGCAACTTTTTTCGATGAATTACATCAATCAAAATATCATGGACTATTTTGTTTGATTGGATACTACTTTCCTATGGATAATATATCTCCAGTGATATTATCCATAGGGAACGTTCTTTAGATAAGTCTTTACTTCAATTTAATTTGTGATAATAAATATAAGAAACGGCTAATATTCCTAAAACAAACATTGGAAAAAAAGTTTGTACATTCATTCCGTCCACAGCTCCGTGACTTATGCTTGCAAAAATAAAGTCAAAAGCAAAACCAGCATAAGCCCATTCTTTAACTCTTTTTGGAATTTGAGGAATTACCAATGCTAATACGCCTAAAACCTTAAAAACAACCAATGCATTTCCAAAATATTCAGGATAACCTAAATGTCTGATTCCTTCTTTAGCCAGTTCTGTTTGTGAAGTCAATGCTGGCATTACTCCTTCAAATAAAGTGATTATGATGGTCGCCGTCCAGAAAATAATTTTTTCCTTTTTCATTTTCTTTAGATTCATTTAACTTCAAAGATAAATAAGTATATATAATTTCTATTTCTTACTTTTAGAAAAATGATTAATTTGCATTATGAAGCGAACACACCTAAACCATTTTTCAGGCATATTCATTTTCTGCCTGACTTGTCTGCCTTTCTTTTCCTTTTCGCAAACGAATGCTGGAAAGGAAGTATCCCCTAAAGCGTTGGCCAAAGGTCAAGCACTTTTTGATGCCCTTTGTTCGTCTTGTCATAATTTTTCCCAACGGGTCATTGGGCCTGAACT
>JANQZX010000086.1 GCA_030728245.1 Saprospiraceae bacterium
GTGATACTTCTGCCGTTGCCGTGGGTGATTACTTTTATCTTTTTTATGGTTAATATGGCTATCCGTGAATATATGACCCTGCCACATATGCTCCTGAGAAAGAACATTCCGGACAATGTATTAGTGTGGCAAGAATGCTCATTTCAGACCTCGATGAGCCGCAGGGAAAAGCAAAACGTTGGGACGGAACGGGATTTAATGCCTCCTGGGACGGTATCGGTGAACCTATCAAATTTTTACAGATCCCAATAGAAAATGGAGGAGGACCTGCATCATCTAAATCAGGTGGATTTCATTGGGGTCCTTCCGTAAGTTGGAACACCTATTTAAATTGCTGGGTCATGCTGATGGGTCATGTGGAAGGACAATCATGGATAGGCGATAAACTATATATTTCCTTTAATTATCATAAGGATTTAGGCATAGATGATCATTCTCAAAAATGGACTAAACCTCAGGTTCTGGTTCAAAAACCTGGTCATGTTCTTTGGTACCCATCCCTTCAACCTATGAATACAAAAGAGGATATTGCAGCAAAAAATACCAGCTTGAAACTTGGTAAAAAAGCGCGACTTTTCTTCAAATATTCTAATCTTGGCAAATATTTTTCTGAATACATCATTGAATTTGAAAAATAAAATACCTGGAACATGCTATTCGGGGTATTTATAAAACACCCCGAATAGCGGTTACCAGTTTTTCTGCCCATCTGGCATAATCATAACCTGAAGGATGAAGATTATCATCGCAAATTAAGGACGGATTATTTTCAGCCTCCCTTGTAAATGGGGTAATATCGACAAATGGACAACCATATTCTTCCGACACCTCATAAATAATCTGGTTAAACTGATTAATCTGAAGGGCAATTTCCTTAGCATCGAGAAAACGTGCATAGGGGGTTACGCTATAATCAGGAATGGATAAAACAAAGACATGATTTGGTTTATTATTTGCCAGCACAATAGACCGTTTCATAAGGACTGACAATCTCTCCCTATACCCTACCGTGTCCCATTCTATGTATTGGTCATTCACACCTATCAACAAACTTACGATAGTATGTGATTTTGGTTTGTAATAATCTAATCCAACCATTAGGTCATTTGTGGTCCAGCCGGTTACCGCAACATAATTCAACTCATTAACAAAAAAGTTTCTTTCATCTAATAATTTAACGGCCTGCGCTGGAAATCTTTCCTGTTCTTTTACCCCCTGACCAATGGTATAAGAATCACCTAATGCCAGCCAGGTCAATGGCTTAACTACCTCTCCATTAAAACCCTCAGTTTCCTTTGGCACAACTTCGTCGTCGTTTTTCTTGCAAGAGAGCAAAAAAACAAGGAAGAACAAACCAACAACGGACTTAAAAGAGATTAAATTAGGCATTTCTGGTGATAGAGTGGTTTAAACAAGCTGAAAATCAATTTGTTTAATTTTTTGTAAGTTACTACATCTAAAGCAACTGTCCTACTTAAACAAATAATATAAGCTTGTTTTTTAATGTAAAAAAAGATAAAAAAAAACCATCATAATCGTTTATCTTAAAGGCACTAAAACCTGAAAAAAGATGTACAATAAAAAAATAGTATGGAGCACTTATGCAACCATTCTTGGGTGGAAATTATGCGCGCAGCAGCCAGTTATTTGAATCAGGATTTACAAGATTTCTAGGATTAACCATAGCGTCGTTAGATTGATTCTGAAGATTATTATTAAATGGTACTTTCATTGCTAAGCCCCTCGCCGATGCGTTACGCATCGGCGAAAAGAAGTGTATAAAGTAATCCTCTAAAAATAACCCTTACACCCAAACCGAAGACGTTCTCTTTAATCCTCAAAATCCTGTAAATCCTGATTCAGAACCCCACTATATAACTCGTCCTAAAAAAAGAGATTATCTATTTAGACAGCCTCTTTTTTTTTATTTTATTGGAGCACTTATCACCCCAAGGAATCGGCCCATCCAATAGGGTAAAAGCCAGATATCACCGGCGCTGTGTTCTGAAATACCGTTACCTCCCTTCCTATCGAGATTAAACATATTGGCATTATGACGTTGAACCGGACGTTCATCGGGAGGAAGTACCTCCTTGATGGTTTGATTTCTAAAATTAGGCGCTATTTTCTCAATATCTGCCCTATGACTATTAGCAATGGCCCAATCGATAAGATCTAAGGGATGTTCTTTCAAATACCAAACCCCTTCATTTAAATCGAAATCAGGCGTACCCGTTACGGCAGTAAAAATATTCCAAAGACCTTCTTTTTCAGGTCGTTCTGCTTGAAAATGATCAATAATAGATTTTTTAAAACTCGTTTTCAGGGTATCATTAAAAGCATATCTATAAAGCCCCCAATAGCCCATATAATACATTTCGTCATCGGAGTGATTCCACGCTTCGGAAAGATATTTGGAATAATCATCGGCATTTGCGGGTGCCATGCTTATAAAAGCCATAGGTCTCATTAAATTTTCATAATATTTATGTTTATTCATGAGTTCAAAAGCCTTCTCCTTATAGATTGGTTTATTGGTAAAGCGATAAGCGGTTTGAAGCATAGCAACGATATTACTGGAATTTAATTTCCGGTCACCCACATTGGTTGGAAAACCATTCACATAAGAAGGATTCCATTTACCCCAAAGAGTAGGTTTCCCGTCATAATCTATGAGATACCAGTCATTTTTTATGATATGCGACATCACGGTATCGATAAGTTGAATAGCGCGGGATTTCACATCCGGAACCTGCACTAATTCAGCTAAGGCACCAAAGGCAAAAATATGGCCAATCACCTCGTCTGAAGAAGTAGTCGCTTTCCAGTCCCATTCCGGGTCTGGAGAATGTTGCCAACGTTCCGGATCACTTAATTTTTCAATAAATCCGCGTCGTTCAAAAGACCGTGATGGAAAGCCGGGTATAGGATTAATCGTATATAAACGCTCCATAGCATCGAGGCATTCCCTGATATTTGCCAGGGCATCAGCCTCTTTAGTCACCGCATATCGAAAAATTTCGGCACCGAAATACATAGATGTCCAAAGCCCATCATTATCGGAATCTGCTAAAAATCCACTGCTTATATTTCCCTTTTCCATTCCCACCAGCGAAGCATTAAAGCCATTTCTAATGTGACGTTGACGCACTTGCGTCTGAAAAAACTGAGCCTTTTCATATAAGGTCATAGATTTAAAACAAATCTGACCTAAGCCCGCATCGGTAACAACAAGGACACTATTATTGGGACCTGGATTAATACTTTTAACGACGTTTCCCGGAAGCCATCGCTCCCCCTGATAATAATCATACTTTCCATCTTTCCGCGATGCAAAAGCCCCATTGGTTGAACCGAACCAAATTCTATCCCCAATCACGCAAACAGCCGTTATATCTGTAACAGGTAATTTTTGATGTAAGCGGGAAGCTTTTCCGGTAGTTAAATCTACCACAAAATACCCCTTCTTACTTCCGACAACGGCATTATTACCCTGAATATCAAATGAGGTAAGTTCTGCACCGCTATAAACCAGGAGATTAGTATTCGTTGCAGGATTAAATTTATAAATGCCCTTCGCACTAAGTAACCAGAATAAATTGGTACCCGCCTGATATCGAAGGTTTAGTATTTTATCATCTAATGTCGATCTAAACTTTGTTTTGGATTCACTTACGTAATGAAAATCATTTTCGTAAGCAATCAAAAAATCAAAATTTTTACCCCCAACGCCTTTATTTGCCTTTGGAAGCTCATGATGACAATGGACAGAACCAGCCCAGGCGTTACTTAAAACGGCTTTATCATCGATTAACACAAATTGATCTTTATAAGCAAAAGCCCCTTGTATCGTTTTGTTGCCAATGGTTCGATATTTTCTATCGGCTTGAAAAGTACCTGGGTACAAAAACTGGCCATTATGAGGAATAAGCAAACCATTATTAGAAAAAACACTGATATTTCCATTTCTGTCACTATGCGAAGATTCAATTTGAACCTCAGCACTTTGAGTATAATATTTTACACTATAGTCTTGTAGGTAAGGTTTGTCCTGATAGACAGGTTGAACCATTTTCGTCTGAGCGAAGACCATATCTTGAATAAAAAAGATGACAAAAAAGACGACAAAGAGATATTTATTCATATCTATTTTTTAACTTATTTTAAATAAATGTAAGCAGATAATCACTTCTGCAATGTTAATATACTCCATTTTTAAATAATACCAATGTAGTTTCCCTATTAAGCTATTTCATTAGGTTTATTTAAACCTAAAGTTGCATTTAAAATAGATAATATATTAGCTATTTATAATAAAAATGCGTATTTTAGTTAAAATATTATCTATTTTATGCAATATGGATTAAATAAAAAACCAGCTGACTGGATGCTGGAAATGGCAAAGCGACATAAAATGTTAAGAACACAAGCCGGATTTACCCAAAGTGAATTGGCGCGCCGCTCCGGTGTTTCTTTAGGTAGCTTAAAACGTTTTGAAAC
>JANQZX010000087.1:0-5017 GCA_030728245.1 Saprospiraceae bacterium
ATCATCCACTTTTCCATGGAGGCGATACAATCCATCTCTTTTTCCCAGGCTAATCTTTCTGCCGATTTGTACCTTTCGTGAGAACCAGAAGTAGAATGTCCCTGAGGTTGTGTACATTCCTGAATATGAAAAAGAGCAGGTTGATGTTCATTTCTGACTTTATCAATACCTGATTGATATATGTCCACCAGATTGGCGTAATCCCAGGCCTTCGCCGCATAAATTTGAATTCCAGGTTGATTTTCATCAGCTTGTAACCCGGCAAGCGCCTCAGAAATACTTGCTTTAGCAGTTTGCAGTGTTACAGGAACAGAAATTCCGTAACCATCATCCCACACAGAAACTGCGAGGGGGACTTGTAAAACAGCAGAGGCATTCATCGTCTCCCAAAATACTCCTTCAGACGTTGATGCTTCGCCAATGGTAACAAAACAAACCTCATTACCTTTAGTAGAAAATTTATTTTTATCGGGAACCGAGTTGGTTCTATATTTTTTAGAGGCAAAAGCTAAGCCTAATGCTCTGGCCATTTGCCCTGCAGTACATGAAACATCCGCCGCAGAATTATACTGATCCATCTGATTTATCCACTCACCATTGGAAGAATCAATCATAGGAGTAGCGAAATGACTATTCATTTGTCTTCCCTTTGAAAAAGGGTCGTTGTAAGTATCCGCATAAAGTTGCGCTAAAATTGACTCAGGCGTAGCTAATTCCAAAGCGAGCATCAAGGTTTGATCTCTATAGTACCCAGACCTCCAATCTCCTTTTTTAAAAACACGCGCCAAAGCTACCTGGGGAACTTCTTTACCATCGGCCGAAACGCCGAATTTTGCTTTACCGGTAAGAACTTCTTTCCGTATTAATACACTTAATTCTCTGCTAATGCAGCAAATTCTGAAGTCTGATAAGACCGTATCCTTAGTGTGTCCGGTATTTATCATATTTTCTTGCATAGAAAACTTATCAACCATAGCAAAGTGCTTATTTATTAGAGATTATAATGCTTTACTTATTAAGTAGTTATCTAAAATGATAATCTGCATGAGTTATCCCGATTGATTATTTGTGTCAAATATAGGTCTTTATTAGAACAAACTACTTCTTTCAACAAAACTATTCATTCAGTTATTAACTATCCATTAACCTTAGGGGAAGCTAAAAGTTTGATTTTTCACTTGTTTTGATTTATTTTTGTATTTTATTTTTAATTAATTTCAAAAAGTATTACGATGAAGCAGTTTGCATTTATGTTAACACTTAGTCTTATAAGTGTGTTTTCACTTCAAGCGCAATCCTCAACTAAGTCTGATGATGGAGCTAAAATTACTTTCGATAAAGAGGTTGTAGATTATGGTACCATTAAACAAGGTGCTGATCCGTTGCGTACTTTTAAGTTCAAAAACACGGGTGCAGGTCCTTTAGTGATTACTTCAGCAACTGGAAGTTGCGGTTGTACTGTCCCTACTTATCCTCAAGAGCCAATTTTACCAGGTTCTTCTGCTGAAATTAAAGTTAAATATGATACACAGCGTATAGGTGCTTTCACGAAAACGGTTACTATCGTTACAAACGAAAAGACTAATAACACGCATACGTTAACTATAAAAGGAACGGTTGAAATGACTACTGAAAAGGAAGGTCTTCCAACAAAGGATTCTGGCGTTTTCAATAACGGAAAGAATTAATAATTTTTAATTCCTTGTTAAAAGGGGTATGGGTTTTCTCATACCCCTTTTTCTTTGGGTACCCTTTCTTGAAGCTTATTCCAAAATAAAGGGATTATTCTCGATATAAATCCGCCGGGTGCATTTTGTAAAATGGTTATCCCTATTTTTCTTTGAGGGTCTAAAGCAATTTCAGATCGGTATTGATTTACATTTCCGCCGTGATAATATAAGGTGTTCTGTTTGAACTCTAAAATTCTCCAGCCAAAGCCGTAACTGGCTTTTTGTAATTTTCCCTCCCATGCGAAAAAGTTTGACTCGCAGGTACACATGTTTATTTGCGGTTTGAAAATCTCGTTCATTGTACTGTCTGAAACAATTAAGGTGCTCTTCGTTTGTAGCATTTGCATCCATTTTCCCATATCTGTTATACTTGCATTGACGCCCGCGGCTGGTCCAACTGAGTAGTAACGGGGAGAAAGATTCGATCGTACGTATCCTCTTCTGTTTCTGGTATGGGGAAAGGCAATACTGCTGCTGTTCATTATTCCAGCATAAGAACCAGAGCTCGTATTCATTCCTGCAGGGTCAAATATCCACTCTTGAAGTAGCTGGCTATAACTTCTTTTAGTAACTGATTCGACCACATTGGCTAATAATCCATAAGTGACATTTTGATAATCATAGTAGCTTCCAGGGGAATGCCTTAAAGGTACTTCTTTCAACTTCTGTACTATGAGGTTTATATCTTGTTCCTGGTCCAGCAAATTTGAGAAAGTATGTCGTGGTAAACCCGTTGTATGGCTTAGCAAATGTCTGACGGTAAGATTTTCCGTAGCGGAATTACTATGTAATTGAAAATTTGGGAGGTATTTCTTTACCGGATCGTCCCAATGGATAAATCCACGATCTACTAATTTCCCTACAATAAATGGGGCAAATCCTTTTGATACAGAGGCTAGTCGAAATACAGAAAGGGTGTCTAATTTCTTCTTAGTGTTTAAATCGCTATAACCCCAAACTCTGTTTTCTACCACTTCTCCATCCTTAACAATAGAAATAGCCATGCCTGGGACCTGGTTTATAGCAAATAAAGAATCTATGGACACTAAAAATTCATCAACCAACAGATTAAATGCGGAATCAACCTTTGCTTTTGTGGGATTTACAGAAGAATAAGTATTTTTTGAAAAAGATGGAATAAAGCCAGTAACCTTATTAAATGGAACTAATAAGACGATACCGATAACCAAAAAGCCCATTCCAGCAATTAATTTTGTCATGATTTTTATAATTATATATTTGCAAGTATAGTAAACTTCCGTAATATGGTCAATATTGCGGATAAGTTTTAGTAGAAATGAAATTAATTGAATGCATCTTGTTATTTTTACAAAATGAATTTCTCTTCTAAACTTCTGGAAAATGCCGTTAAGGCTTTGTCAACCTTACCTGGAATAGGTAAGAAAACAGCGCTCCGATTGGCTCTTCACCTTATTAATCAACCTGAAGATCAGGTAGAAAGCTTTTCTCGTGCCATTGTTTCTATGAAAAAGGACATAAAACATTGTCAGGTTTGTTTCAATCTGTCTGATGATGTTATCTGCAGTATCTGCAGGGATCCATCGAGGGTGAAAAAACTTATCTGTGTCGTGGAATCTGTTCGGGATGTAATGGCCATTGAGGATACGAATCAATTTAGGGGGACTTATCATGTGCTTGGTGGTATTATTTCTCCCTTAGAAGGTATTGGGCCGTCAGCCCTAAATATTGATGGTTTGGTCAGTAGGGTGGCAAACAATGAGGTGGAAGAAATTATTATGGCTATCAGCCCCACCATTGAAGGTGAAACTACCTTGTTTTATTTATCCAAACAATTACAATCTTATCAGGTAAAGATCTCTACTATTGCCAGAGGCGTTGCCTTTGGGGGCGAACTCGAATATGCCGATGAACTTACTTTAGGCCGTTCTATCATTTCCAGAGTTCCTTATTCATCTATTTCAGAAGATTAAAATGGACATCACCCCCTTTGCTCATTCTATTTCTATTGTTATTGTAAATTATAATGTTCGTTTTTTTTTAGAACAAGCTTTGCAATCTGTTTTTAAAGCTACGGCTAACCTTTCCGTTCAAGTCTGGGTAGTTGATAATGCTTCTTCTGATGATTCCATGGACATGGTAAAACAAAAATTTCCATCGGTTCAAATCATTGAAAATAGAGATAATGTGGGTTTCGCTCGGGCAAATAATATGGCCCTAAGGCAATCAAATGCTGATTATGTCCTTCTTCTAAACCCAGATACCTTACTGGAGGAATCGTCCCTCAGTAAATGTTTCCATTTTATGGAAAATAACCCGAAAGCAGGCGCTTTAGGGGTTAGGATGATAGATGGGACTGGAAATTTTCTCCCCGAATCAAAAAGGGGGATTCCAACACCATGGGTGGCATTTTGTAAAACTTTTGGACTCTCCGCGCTTTTTCCATCTTCTAAACAATTCAACACCTATCATCTGGGATTTCTTTCAGAGTTTGAAACGTCTGAAGCTCCCGTGCTCTCAGGTGCTTTTATGTTTATCAGAATGGAGGCCTTACAAAAGGCTGGTCTGTTAGATGAAGATTTTTTTATGTATGGCGAGGATATTGATCTCTCTGTTAGGATCTTACAGGCTGGATTTAAGAATTATTATTATCCAGAAACGACCATTATTCATTACAAAGGGGAAAGTACGAGAAAAGGAACCGTTAACTATGTCAGAATTTTTTACCAGGCTATGATTCTTTTTGCCGAAAAACACTTTGCTGGTAAAAACAGAAGATTATACGTTTTATTACTTCATACAGCCATCTATTTAAGAGCTTTTGGTACGCTCATCGGTAGTTTCTTTAAAAAAACAGGCCTTCCTTTGCTGGATGGTATGTTAACTTATCTGGGTTTAGTAATCCTCCAATTTTATTGGGGGTGGTACCGTTTTTCTGATGAAAATTACTACGATGAACGTTTTTTCGCCGTAAATGCTCCTCTTTATGTTGTCATTTGGATTACCATGTTATTTTTTAGTGGTGCGTATGACAAAAAAATGAGTCCAAAATCAATTCTTTCCAGTCTTTTAATAGGAAGTTTGATTATTGCAGCTATTTATGGATTCTTTGAACCGGCTTATAGAAATTCCCGCGCTTTGATTGTTTTGGGTACTTTATGGAGTGCTGTGTCTATTGTTGGTAGCAGATTTTTGTTGTTTCCCCATTTCCGACGGGACTTTTTTAAACAGGGTAAAAAGCGGTTTTTAATCGTAGGCTCGTTAAATGAAGGTCTGCGCACCCAAAAATTATTAGATGCTATAGGTTT
>JANQZX010000087.1:5117-20688 GCA_030728245.1 Saprospiraceae bacterium
TCATTATTTGTCTTGTTTATTTAATATTGATTCCTTTTTTTATACTACTTCAACGAAAAAGTATCTCAAGAAGAATGGGAGAGTGGTTAGCCGTGTTGAAAGGTGAACGAACCTGGATAGGATACGGAAAAGGAACATTGCAAGATGAAAAGCAGAATCTACCATTAATTCCTGATGGCGTTCTAACCCTCTGTGAAATTTTGTCCGTTATAAATAAGGAAAAACCTTCGAAAGAAAAGGTACTGGGGGAAAATATTATTTACGCCCGACATTATACCTTTAATGCGGACGTAAATAAGTTGTTTCAATATGTTTTTAGCCGCTTTAAATAAATACGGCGAATAGGAATGGAATTATTGGGAAAGAAGTTGTTCTCCTCCAGCAGCTGCTCCACCACCTGCAAGTACCGCGGCAACAATGCAAAGAACAAAAACCAAAGCAGCTAAAACAATGGTCGCCTTTTCAATAAAATCAGCTGATTTGGCTGCGCCAAATAGTTGATTTGCCTGTGCACCACCGAAAGTAGCATCAACGCCGCCACCCTTTGGATTCTGGATTAAGATAACAACCATTAACAAAAGGCTGACAAAGGCAATTAGAACAGTGATAAAGGTCATGCTAAATATTTTTTTAAGTTTTCTATTTCGTTTGCAAATAACGCACTTTTTTTAGGAAATATCAAAATTAATCGCTCATAAACTTCAATGGCTTTATCAATTTGATTTTGTTTTAATAAAATTTTTGCATAAGTCTCACTAACCGGCATTGAATTTTCCTGAATACTGCGCTCCGCTTGTACCGAGGCATCCTGTTCGGAATGCCTAAAATGATTTATGGAAACGGGAAGATGTTCAGGGAAACTTTTTCTATTTACAGGTATTTTTTTATTAGCAAAGGGTGTCCCGACGGATTCGTTCCATGAAGAAAATAAATCTTTCGATGCAGGAAGTATTACCTCTTCTTCCTGCTGTTTTAACTGAAAATAGGGTAGAAGTGGCGGTGTTTTTACTGGTATGGACGGGTCGGTTTTATTGTTTTCCGCATAAGACTGCAACAAGTCAAATTTTTTGGATAAATGTTTTCGGTCTATACTATAAAGCGCAGCTGTTTGTAAATTTTTTTCATTTTCAAAATGATTTTCAAGTTGGCTTTTTTCCCATAGCATTTGCCTTATATTGGCAGCGTAGGGAAAATCATGCGCCAAGGTCTTTAGTTCCTGGTAGGAAACCGTTCTCAATCGAAGGGGATTTTCAATACATGCGATGAATAAATCTATATTCATTATAAGTTCGTTTTCAGTAATATGCGAAATTATGCATTAATTTTCAAATGAATCAGATAAATATTTCACTAGTTTTGAAAGGGCTTGTTTTCTATGGCTGATTTTATTTTTTTGACTTTCTTCCATTTCACCTAAGGTTAATTGAGATCCATTTGGTTTAAATATGGCGTCGTATCCGAATCCGCTGTTTCCAAGAGGTTCAAGACTGATTTCGCCCTCTAGAATCCCCTCAAAATAAGTTACTTTTCCGTTTTCAAATAATGCTATGACCGTTCGAAAGCGCGCACGCCTATCTGTTATTCCCTCAAGTAATTGTAATAACTTTTTTTTATTCGCTTCATCGTCTCTTTCCGGTCCGGCAAATCGGGCTGAAAAAACCCCGGGTTTCAGATCAAGGGCATAAACCTCAAGCCCCGTGTCTTCTGCAAAACAATTCAAATTAAATTTTTCTGCAACAAACGAGGCTTTTTGGCAGGCGTTTTCGTGAAGAGTAAAAAAATCTTCGGGAAGTTCCTCCTCATGGTCCAACGCGGGCGGCGATGAAACATCATAAGTATCATGTAAGATATCAATGGCTTCTTTTAGTTTATTTTTATTCTGTGTAGCAAATAATAATTTTTTCAATGGCTATGTTTTTAAACAATGATTAATCTTGTTTTAAAATATTTAAGGCTGTCCACAATGCCGCCGCCTTGGGTCTGGTCGTTTGGTTTCTTTCTGCAAAAATATCTGCTAAGGGGTCAGCCGAAAGCCATTTATAACCCAAAAATGGAAAAACGGTGTAAGGTGGTATTTGGATATTTAAACTCAACAAATGAGGCTGGATACCAAAAAGTAATATGTTTCTTGTGGCTGTATTTTGTAAAAAATGACTTAAATTGATTTCATTACCCGGAGGTAAATTCAGGTAGTGCGTATCCTCGTCTATTTGCACGCCCAAGGCCGTTAAAATCTTTTGCAAATAAGGTGTTAGCTCCTTTTCTTCCACTTCAGGACAAGAGAAAATAATTAAAAATTGTTTTTTGTTTAAGCCTCTAACTATTTTGTCAACTAATTCATTATCAGGAAATTGATATACATCAAAATCAAAAAACTGGGTAGGAATGGCGTTTTTAGGGAACATCTTATTTCTGTTACAAACAAATTTGCGTAAATTAGCAAAAAAAAACAACAACATGTCAACTGCCATAAAGGTACAACGAATTGATACTACCAAAATACATAACATTGATTTTTCTAACTTAACATTCGGTGCTAGTTTTTCAGATCATGTTTTTATAGCTGATTATAAAAATGGAGAATGGAAGAACTTTAGGATTGAGCCATTTGGTCCACTGTCCCTTTCTCCTTCCGCAATGGCTCTTCATTACGGACAAGCTATTTTCGAGGGTATGAAAGCAACGAAAGCGCTTGACGGAAAACCCTACTTGTTCCGTCCGGAACAACATGCGAAAAGATTAAACAGGTCGGCGGAGAGATTGTGTATGCCTTCTTTACCTGAACAGGTTTTTATCGATGGTCTGCAGGCCTTAATTTCTTTAGACCAGGACTGGATCCCTACTATTCAAGGGAGTTCTCTTTATATCAGACCATTTATGTTTGCCACTGATCCTTTTTTAGGGGTAAGACCAGCAAATGAATATACATTCATGATTATTACCTGTCCCGTTGGTCCTTATTATGCTCATCCGGTTAAATTGCTGGCCGAAACAACTTATGTTCGCGCAGTAAAGGGGGGTACAGGAGAGGCAAAGGCAGCGGGAAACTATGCAGGCAGCCTTTTACCAACTAAATTAGCTCAGGAAAAGGGTTACGATCAGGTTATGTGGTTAGATGGCGTTCATTTCGAAGAAATTCAGGAGGTAGGTACTATGAATTTAATGTTCGTTATTGATGGCAAAGTGATCACGCCTAAAACAGATGGTGCTATCTTAAAGGGGATAACCAGAGATACTATTTTACATATTTTGACCTACATGAATATCCCTTTTGAAGAGCGGGTGATTACTATTTCTGAAGTGTTAGCGGCTAATAAAAATGGATCGCTAAAAGAAATATTTGGTGTCGGTACTGCCGCTTTAGTGGTACCTGTTAAAGAGTTGACCTACAAAGATGAAACCATTCTCGTCGAAGCGCCGACGGCTTCCTCAATTGGGTCTATATTGAAAAAAGAAATCGAAGATCTAAGAGCAGGTACTGTGGCAGATACAAACGGTTGGCTGGTACCTGTCGTTGGTATATAAGTTGCTTAGTTTATGACCCTACGGCGGACTGTTACGAAGATTGCGGGGCTATTGCCCCTGTATGATTATGAGTCGTTGGTTTTGAAATGATGCCGCCAAGGGCATGATGGGATATGTGGAAATTTGTGCCGCCAGGGGCTAAAGAGGATATCTGGATATATTTTTGCCGCCAGGGGCATGATGGTTAGATACGTGTGACCCCAGAGGGGTCATGGATAGTGACCCGTCCTAAAAAAAGTTTACAGATTTAACAATTTTTTAAAAATAGTCCTGATACAAATTTACACTTTTCATGCATGACCCCTTTGGGGTCACATGTCTCTTGTGATAATTAGGCCCCTGGCGGCACAATTTCCCAATCATAAAAAAAGAGGCTATCTTTTAGATAGCCTCTTTTTTTAGTATTTTGTCTCCTTCGGTTTATTTTGAAGTATTTTCTCTATGGAATGATTGACTTCCGCCGTCATTTTTGGTAATAAATCAATGGAAGATAAAGTTTCTTTTAGTTGAACTACTTTTGAAGCGCCTAAAATCGCAGTACTCACATTTTTATTCTGGATACACCAGGCTACGGCTAATTTGGCTAAAGAGGTGTTTAACTCAAGAGCTAAATTATTTAACCCGCGTATTTTATCTAGTTTTTCCTGTGTCAAACTCCTGGTTTTTAGCCATTCTTCCCCTGGTAAATCCATGCGCGTACCTGTTGGAATTTCCTTTAAATACTTGTCAGTCAGTGTACCAGAGGCAAGAGGCGACCAAATAGTAGTACCTAGTCCAACGGTGGAATAAATAAGTTTATACTCTTCTTCCACTCTGTCGCGGTGAAACATATTGTAGTGAGGTTGTTCCATGGTTGGTCCAATCAAACGGTATTCTTTTGCTATCATCTGGGCAGCCATTAACTCTTGAGCTGACCACTGAGAAGTTCCCCAATAAAGTATTTTTCCTTGCTGAATGAGCTGATTCATGCTCCAGACAATCTCCTCCATGGGCGTATTTTTGTCCGGTCTGTGACAAAAGTATAGATCCAGATAATCAAGTTGTAATCTTTTCAATGCGGCATGACAAGCTTCAAAAATATGCTTTCGGCTCAATCCTGTTTGATTGGGACCCTTTGGACCGCAACCAAAAAACACCTTACTTGAAACAATATATGAGGTTCGGTCCCAAGCCATTTTTTTGAGAATATTTCCCATCACTATTTCCGATTTCCCCTCAGCATACCCCTCAGCATTATCAAAAAAATTGACTCCTTGATCGTAGGCTTCAATCATAAGTTCTTCAGCAAGTTCATCTGAAATTTGATTGCCGAAAGTGAGCCA
Organism: Saprospiraceae bacterium; assembly: GCA_030728245.1. Classification (GTDB taxonomy): domain Bacteria; phylum Bacteroidota; class Bacteroidia; order Chitinophagales; family Saprospiraceae; genus BJGN01. The sequence continues at coordinate 9,965 of JANQZX010000087.1, forward strand.
AGAACCGAAGGATAACAAGCTAACTTGTAAGCCTGAACGGCCTAATCTTCTATATTCCATATAATATATTTTAAAAAGTATAAACAAATTGAAGGCCCGGCATTTTTACCTTTATACTCAAATCATCACTTATGTCAAAATTCTGTAAGTGAGCATCCACAAATGCCTCTATGGCGACGATACCATAAACAATAACTACCCCAATATAGCTTGTTTGGGTGTTTTTATCATATTTATTTCTCAAATTTCTAAGAGCTTCAGCACTGTTTATTTTACCAGTAAACTCATGTGGTTTTTTAGCTAATTCTAATTCTAAGGCCGTTTTGAATCTTTTATATCGGGATTGGTTGAATTGCAGATAGGCGAAAGAGCCACCAATAGCGGCATAAACAAAAGGCGTTTTCCACCAATTCCCATTATAAATTTGACCAGATCCTGGAAGAATAAGAGAATAAAGAGCTGATTTTTTAGGATTTGGTGGCAATTTTATTTTTATGCTATCAAATGACGAGCTATCAATAACGATGGGTTTATTTACAGAAAGGGGAGTAACAAGCAAGGTATCTTGAGCATATAAAAAGCCAAAAGGGGTGAAAAAAATGAAAAACAGGATAAAAAACCAGTTAATCTTCAATTTTTTCCAAAAGATTATTGAGATCATTGACATTTTGAAAAGGTATAATTATCTGCCCTTTGCCATCCTCTCTTAGTTTGAGTTGAAGTTTACCATTTCCAAAAAACGCCCGAAATTGCTTTTGAATAAAATCGTAATCGTTAGGTAATGGCAACTCAATTTTTTTAGGTTCAGCGTGTTGAAACTGCTGAATTAGTTTTTCAAGAGCCCTAACAGAAAGATCGTCTGATAAGGTTTGTCGAAATAAGGTGGATTGCCAGGCAAAATCTTCAACACCCGCTAAGGCTTTTGCGTGCCCCATGGTCAGTTTTTTATCTTTGATTGCCTGTTGTATTTCAGGAGAAAGACGCAGTAATCTCAAATAATTTGTGATAGTACTCCTACTTTTTGTTTTACCCGTTCTTTCCGCTAATTGTTCGTCAGTTAAACTACATTCTTCCTTTAAACGTTGGAAGGAAATAGCTATTTCAATGGCATTTAAATCTTCGCGTTGTATATTTTCAATCAGAGCCATTTCCAGTAAAGCCTGATCATTAGCCATTCTGATATAAGCGGGCACCTCCTCAATTTCCGCCAGTTTAGACGCTCTAAGTCTTCTTTCACCAGAAATTAACTGGTAAGCATTTGAATGTAACCTTCTTACGGTAATGGGTTGTATCAATCCATGAATTCTTATAGAATCTGCCAATTCCTCTAAGGCCGACAAATCAAAATCATGCCTGGGTTGGAATGGATTAACCTCAATCTGATTCAATGGAATCATTGCTATAGAGTTAGATAACTCTTTAACTACAGAAACCGGATCTTTCTGTACTTCATTATCTATATTTGTTAGTAAAGCACGGATGCCTAAACCTAATTCCTGTTTATGAAACAATTTTTTTGCCATGCTATTTCCTATTCCTGTTAGTATATCCTTTTAATAATAAATCAAACGGGTATATTCTCTGCGATTTGTGAATCTTTGTTTCGTGTGAGAAATTCTTGAGCTAAGTTTAGATAGTTAATAGCACCCTTACAAGTGGCATCCATTAATACTACAGGGGTATGCATATTTGGTGCTTCACCTATTTTAGCATTTCTGTGAATAATAGTTTGATAGACTTGCTGTGGAAAAATATCTCTGACCTCCGCAATCACAACATTGGCCAACCGTAAACGAGCATCATACATAGTGAGTACAATACCCTCAATAGATAGTTTGGGATTTAAATTCTTCTTAACTAGTTGTATAGTTTCTTGTAGTTTAGCCAATCCCTCCAAGGCGAAAAATTCACATTGTACGGGAATTAACACGGTATCTGCAGCACATAATGCATTCACAGTTACAATTCCCAGAGAAGGTAAACAATCTATAATGATATAATCATAATCAGGACGAAGTTTTTCAACGACGGCTTGCATATAATATTCCCTGTTGGGTTGATTGACTAACTCTATTTCTGCACCTACCAGACTGATAGATGAAGGTAAAACATGAAGATTAGGCGTATCCGTTTCAAAAATAGTTTCATACGGATCCACGCCATTAAGAAGACAGTCGTAGATACTTAAAGTCACATCAGAGGCAAGTACGCCCACGCCACTCGAAGAATTCGCCTGAGGGTCTGCGTCTATCAACAGTACTTTTTTGTCAAGAATTGCTAAACTGGCAGCCAAATTTATAGCCGTTGTTGTTTTACCAACACCACCTTTTTGGTTAGCAATCGCCACTATTTTTCCCATTTTAACTCGAGTATTCCTTGGGTATTTGATAATAAAACCTAAATGTTATGCAAAGATAACAATAATTAAATAGAGAAAATACAGTTTGGCAACAATATTAATGAACGGGAACTCTACTTAGCATTCTTGCTTGAATACCTTTTGCCGATCTAAGTTCATGCAAATCCATTAAATATGGTCTCCATGATGGGAATTCTGCCGACATTCGTTTTATGGCCGTTTCGGTGTCATTCGGGTTCATAAAGTCTTCAAACAACTGTTCCACACTATTTTTTACCTGCGGGTATTCTGTAATTCGATAATCACTTGATTTGGACATTTTTGCCGCTACCTTTATGGCATCCTGCAGATTTCCAATTTTATCGACCAAACCAATAGGGATAGCATCCGATCCACTCCAGACTCTGCCCTGTGCTATAGCATCTACCGCATTTCGCGATAGCTTTCGTCCGTCACTCACTCTTTTAAGGAAAGTTTCATACATGAAATCAACTTGCTTTTGCATGATTCTACCTTCATCTTCTCCAATGTCGAAAAATACAGTCAAGCCTTGAGAATATTTTCCTGTCTTCACTGTATCAAATGTAACGCCTACCTTGTCTTCCAACAATCCACCTACACTGGGAATAATTCTGAAGACCCCAATAGAACCCGTAACGGTATTTTCCTCTGCCAGGATGCTGTCAGCCAAACAAGCAATATAATAGCCACCTGATGCGGCATAATTTCCCATGGATACAACAAGAGGTTTACCTGTCTTTTTTAATTTTTTCAAGGCATACCAAATATTTTCAGAGGCCAGGGCACTTCCTCCTGGCGAATTAACTCTTAATACAACGGCTTTTACTCTGTCATCGCCAGAAACTTTTTCAATATCTTTAATGTAGGATAAATCTCCGATATTTCCCGGCGTGCTCTTACCGTCGGCAATGGTACCTTCGGCATAGATTACGGCTATTTTGTCATCGGCACTATAATTTTTTGAAGGAGCATTGGCTTTATGATAGCCAGCGAGACTAACAAAAGGAATCTTTTCATTTTCTTTAAAGCCTAATTTTTTTCTAAAAATATCCATGACATCCTGACGATAAATCACCTCATCTACTAAACCGTGAATTTTTGCATTCTCAGGACTATCAGCTTTGTAATTACCAACAATATCAGCTACCTGTGAAGGGCTCAATTTTCTTGAGGTAGCCACATCGTTTAAAAAGGTAGAATAAAAATCATGAAGTAATTCGCGATATTGAAATTTATTTTCTGTACTAAGCTGAGTTAATCTATAAGGTTCTGTGGCTCCTTTGAATTTACCTGCATAATAAATTTGCATTTTGACGCCAAGTTTATCCAACAGGTTTTTATAAAATGGAACTTCGGCAACCATGCCTCTTACTTCAAAAATACCTACTGGATTAGCATATACTTTATCGGCTACACTGGCCAGGTAGTAATCAGATTGCATGTAAAACTTAGAATGAGCAACGATAAACTTACCGCTCTTTTTAAAGGATACCAAAGCATCGCGCAATGATTTTACCGTGGCATACCCTGAAAATGAAGGCATTTCCATGTCCAGGAATATACCTTTTATTCTGGAATCATTTTTAGCATTCTCAATGGTTGCAATGATCTCATGCAAACCCAATAAATCATCTCCTTTAATGGACTGAAAAGGATCTAATTCTGCATTATTGGTTAACTCTGGAATCGATTCATTAAATGTGAGTCTTAATATAGTATTAGGCTTCAGTTCAGGAGGCGTATTTCCTTCGCTCGCAAAGGAAGCGGCAATAGCTATACCAATAAGAAGGATGGCAACTAAGGCAAGAATAGTTCCTAAACAGGACGCGAACAATGTTCTGAAAAAATGTAGCATATTTGGCTTTTTTACAAATTTACAAACCTTATGGGCTAATTTCTTTACTTTTTTCGATGAAGGGCCTAAAAAATCCTATTTTTGTCAAAAATTATTAATTTATGTCTCTAACTTCTACCCCTTTTCTTCTTTATGCCGACGAAAATGGAAACGTTTTTGAAGATACTTCTTTATATGCTCTGGGGCGTAGTGGTTGGTATGCCGATGAAGTTCCAGTGGACGATTGGATTGAATTGCCCGATGGAGGTTCGCTTTACACTCTTCCCGATAGAATTCCCTACGGCAAAGATGTGTCCTCAGGTGAGATTAGATTTTGTGACAAGGGAAATGCCGTAGCTGCTTTTATTCCTCCGGCTTACACGGGTTTATACCTCGCTACTTTCGATAGAAAGGAAAATGCGCCGGTTCTCTCTTTATTTTGCTATACCGCAGTGGGCTTTTTTAATGAAAAATTTTATGTCCCCGCCGTGCGCATTGAAGAGGATATCAGACAGGAATGTACTGGTTTTGACGATAATAGCGTTAAGGCAGGCGTTGAACTTTTTAGGAAATCCTATCCCGATAACCGATTAGTGGAACACCTGGCTTCAAATTGTGCCTTGACCTATACTTGTCCCGCTGCCAGGAATTATTTTATGGGCCGTTGGGAATGTCCGGTGCCTGTTTCTCCCGCTTGTAATTCCAATTGTTTAGGTTGTATTTCCCTTCAACCCGACGAAGAACCTATTGTTTCTAATCAGGAGCGTTTAAATTTTAAACCTTCCGTTCATGAAATTGTAGAGTTTACTGTCCCTCACCTGGAATCTGCACCTTTTCCTATCATTAGTTTTGGACAAGGCTGCGAAGGGGAACCACTCCTCATGTGGGAAACGTTGGTGCCCGCAATAAAGGAAATTCGAAAGTTTACCGATAAAGGTAGTATTAATATAAATACCAATGGTAGTAAGCCCGATGCTGTTGAAGCGCTTTGTAAAGCTGGCCTCAATAGCATGAGAGTGAGCATGAATTCGGCACAACCCGCTATCTATACCGCTTATTACAGACCGAATAATTATACTTTCGATGATGTATTAAAAAGTATCAAGGTCATGAATGATTTCGGCGGATGGACCAGTCTCAACTATTTCGTTTTTCCCGGAATGACCGACTCTCCCGAAGAACTCGATGCGCTCATTTCTCTTATTCAGAAAACCGGACTAAAAATGATTCAATGGCGAAATTTTAACATCGATCCAGATTGGTATCTCGGAAGAATTAATGTCGCCGATACCCCGGAATATATCGGTATTAAAAATATGATGGCGCATCTTTCTGAATTATTTCCTCACCTCAAATTTGGGTATTATAATCCCGCGATAGAAAGAATTGAGGGTGATTTTAATGTACATTTTGCCCATTAGTATTCAAAAGTATGATTGAAAAAGAGTTTAATTATATCCTGGATGCCTACCACCCTGAAAATTTTAGGAAGGAAGGTCATGCTTTGGTTGATTTGTTAGCAGATTACCTTAAAAAACTGGAGGAAAGACAGGAAGATGTAAAGGTTTTACCTCACTTTGCTCCTGACGAGGCTTTCTCCCATTGGGAGAGTGAGCTCGAAAACCCCGGGACTAAAAGTTTGACAGATTTATTTTCTAAGGTGTTAAATGAGGGCATTCACCTTCATCATCCTGGTTATATGGGGCATCAAATCAATCCTCCCGCTCCCTCCGCTGCTTTAGGAGGTTTGCTCAATGCCTTCATGAACAATGGAATGGCCGTTTTTGAAATGGGTGTCCCTGGAACGTCTATGGAACGTGCCGTTATAAATGTGGTAGCCAAAACCTTTGGTTTTTCTGATCATGCAAATGGTCTTCTTTGTAATGGAGGAACTTTGGCAAATCTAACCGCTTTGCTTACTGCGAGAGCATGTATTTCGACCTTTCCCGTTTGGAATTCAGGGAATATGTCTAAAATGGCGCTCATGGTTTCTGAGGAAGCCCACTATTGTGTGGAACGGGCGGCGAGAATCATGGGTTGGGGTAGTGAAGGCATTATCAAAATTCCCGTAGATGACCAATTTAAAATGAAGACCCATTTGTTGCCTCATTATTTGGAGGACGCAAAGTCAAAGGGTATTGAGGTCATAGCCGTGGTAGGTTCTGCCTGCTCCACTGCTACCGGTTCATTTGATAACTTATCAGAAATAGGTGCTTTTTGTAAGGCAAATAATATTTGGTTTCATGTCGATGGTGCTCACGGTGCTGCCAATGCTTTTTCTGAGGATTGGAAATTTTTAGTAGAGGGTATCGAAACAGCGGATAGCGTAGCTATGGATTTTCATAAAATGCTCCTCGCTCCTTCATTGGTTACCGCGCTCGTCCTAAATGATGGTAGAAACCAATTTAAAACTTTCGCCCAACATGCTCACTATCTTTGGGAAAATGATGCCTCTTTTGAATGGCATAATGTGGCCAAAAGATCTTTCGAGTGCACGAAATCTATGCTCAGCCTTCCCGTTTATACCCTTCTTTACCAATATGGAACCTCTCTTTTTTCTGCCTATATAAACCGTGTCAATTATTTATGCCAATATGTTTACGGCCAACTAAATGTTAATAAAAACTGGGAAGTGCCCGTGCCTCCATCCTGTAATATTATCTGTTTTCGATTTTTACCATCAAAATCTGCTCATTTAATTGACATTAATCATCTAAATAAGTATATTAGAGAACAAATAATCCTCGCGGGGAAATTTTATATCGTTCAGACGGTTCTTTCAGATAATGTTTTTCTTAGATTAAGCATCACTAATGCCTTAACCACAGAAGCAGATTTGGATGCCTTGCTCGATGCCGCAATGGGTTATGCAAATAAATTTAAATAATATTAATTCTTTAAAATGAGGTATCCTTCTGTGTTCTTTTATATTTTTTTATTTCTTCTTTTTTCCACGCCAGGAAAAAGTCAGAAAAAGTGCGGAACTGAAAATAAACGATTTGAAGCCTTGGCCAGGAATCCTGGTCTGATTAAAGAAAGACAAATCATAGAGGAATTTACAAAAAATTGGATCGACAAGGAGGATGCAGCCAAATCGGGACAAGCAGTGGTCAAAATTCCTGTCGTCGTTCATGTGGTCTGGAGAACCGCTGCACAAAATATTTCAGACGAACAGATCAAATCTCAAATTGATATACTAAATAAAGATTTTAGAAAACTAAATAGTGATGTCAATAAAACCCCTGCTTTTTTTAAGAATCTTGTGGCTGACGTAGGTATTGAATTTTGTTTAGCTGCCCGCGATCCGTCGGGTATGGTTACCAATGGTATTACCAGAACAAAAACAACCGTGGTCGATATTGGAGATAAAGACAGATGGTTTACTACCTTAAGAGGGGGTAAAGATCCATGGAATAATAAGAAATATATTAATATATGGGTTTGTGAAGCAGGTGAAGATTTATATGGCTTTGCCTTTTTACCAGGTACCGCTGATCCTCCCGAAGCTGATGGACTGGTTATTTCTTCTGAATATTTCGGAAGTACGGGAACGGCTATCGCTTCGTATCCTAATCATAAGGGAAGAACGACGACACATGAAATGGGGCATTATTTTAATCTCGAACATCTTTGGGGACCTGACGAAAGTGAATGTGAAGAAGGTGATTATGTGGAAGATACGCCTTTACAATATGAAGCTACCTACGATTGTGCCAGCTATCCTTTAAAAGATGATTGTTCGCCAACAGACAACGGTATTCTTTTCTTTAACTATATGGATTATGTCGATGATGAATGCATGTACATGTTTACCGAAGGTCAAAAGAAACGTATGAATGCCTCATTAAATGGATTCAGATCCACTCTTTTAGGTCAAACAAATTGCTCTTTATCAACTTCAACGGACGATAATCTAATTGAAAATCAAATACAGATTTACCCTAATCCTGCCTCAGGGTACCTTCAGGTTATTTCGAAAAATAGGTCCTCTGAAAAAACTTCTACTTTATATCTGTTTGATTTTATGGGACGAATGCTTCAAAGCAAAATTTCCTTTGGTGCTTGTACCTTCGATATTGCCGGTTATTCTCCAGGTGTTTACTGGTTAAAGGTAGATGATAATTCCCATCCTCATAAAATAATTATATCTCCCTAACGTACCTCTAATTTTTATGAATGAATCGTATTAAAAATTCATTTTCAGGGTTTTTGCGTAAAGTCAGATTACTTTATGTAGCTGATTATCTAAGGTATTTTTTCGTTAAATACCAGAATAAAAAAGATAATGAGGCATTCAAAGAGAACTTTCCAGGCATTGTTTTACCTCCAGATTATTTAATGTATGAATCATTCAAATTAGATTATGCCAGTTATTATTTTGGTGGAAAAAAAACCGCTGAATGGGTTCAAAATATAACGAAAGAGTGGTTGCCAGAGGGAAATTGGGTGGTTTTAGATTGGGGATGCGGTCCCGGTAGGGTAATCAGACATTGGCCGGAAAATAATTTTACTTGTTTTGGTTCCGATGTAAATGATAAATCTTTAGCCTGGTGTAAGCATAATTTTCCTTCTATTCGGTTTTTACATCAACAGGTTCTCCCTCCTTTAGATATTGCAGGGGAAACATTCGATTTAATATATGGCATTTCTATCCTGACTCACCTGTCTTTGTCGGCTCATTTTTTATGGATAAAAGAGCTCGACAGAATTTTAAAACCTGGGGGCTTATTATTCCTAACCACTCAAGGAACCGCTTTTAAGGATAAGCTTACGGAAAGCGAAAAACGGGATTTTGACCAAGGGAATTTGATTGTCAGAGGAGCTGTTAAAGAGGGGCACAGAACATTTTCCAGTTTTCACCCAGTTTTTTTTATGGAAAAATTGTTCCATCCTTTTGTAATTTTGAAACATATATCCACTGAAAATGAGGGCAATGTTCAAGATGTTTGGATAGTTAGGAAGTTTTCTCACTAAAAAATGATATTATGAAAATCTTAACCGTTATGTTAAAAGGATTATTTATCCAAATACTATTTTTATTGCCTTTGACTTTGCCAGCGCAAACGCGCGGTATAGTTTGGGAATACCAGATTGTTACTGCGGTAGAAAGTGTTATTCCAGGGGGGCTCGGTAGATCACGACTTTTATTAAGTGATGATGGAGGAGTGTTGGAAGAGTATAAAATGGAAAACTTTTTCAGCTTATTTGGTATCAATTTTAAAAATATTAAGTCTAATGACCTTCTTGTCATTCAAAAATTTAATGAATTGGGTGAAGAGGGCTGGGAATTAGCAAATACCGTTTCCGGGGTTTACAGTAAAAGTGACGTGAGTGTGACAGATTCAAAGTCGGGCGTTGGAGCATCTTCCAGCGGTGAGGGTATTTTTATAACAAGATATATTTTTAGAAGACAAAAAAGCAGATAACCATGCATCCAAAATGGTATTTTTGGGGTTTAATTGGTTATAAAATAAATCTACAATGAGAAAATCAACCTTATTATTTTTCATGGCATTTGGATTAACAAGCACTTTGTTTGCTCAGTTTACCTTGCCTCAGTTGCCCTATGCCTATAATGCACTAGAGTCGGCCATCGATGCTCAAACTATGGAAATTCATCATAGTAAGCACCATGCAGCCTATATTAATAATCTTAATAATGCGGTAAAAGGTACTCCGACGGCTGAAATGGCGATAGAGGACATCGTGAAAAATATTTCTAAACATTCCATGGCTATTAGAAATAACGGTGGCGGGCACTTTAATCATTCTCTTTTTTGGAGTATTCTGACGAGTGAAAAAAACACAATGCCTAACGCTGGTCTCCAAAAAGCCATTGAAAAGCAATTTACCTCGGTAGATAGTCTTAAAAAATTAATGAATGTTGCAGCGGCAACCCGTTTTGGTTCAGGTTGGGCCTGGCTTATTGTTACTCCTGATAATAAACTGGCTGTTTGTTCTACGCCAAATCAAGATAATCCATTGATGGATATTGCTGAAGTAAAAGGTACTCCTATCTTAGGCATCGATGTTTGGGAACATGCGTATTACCTGAAATATCAAAATAAGCGTCCCGATTATCTGGCTGCTATTTGGTCGGTTATCAATTGGACCGAAGTAAGCAAAAGATACGATGCAGCGATGCCTCCTAAAAAAAGTATCTGGGAGCAGTGGCCTAGCTTAAATACCTTCCATGGTGTGATGGCCAGTACTTTTCACCCAAGCGAAGAGGGCAATTTAAAGCCAATTAAAGCAAGAAGTGCTGAAATGGTTGCTAAAGCCGAAGCACTAAATGCTCAGGCTTATCCTGATGAATATGCTACGCCGGCTATAAAAGATGCCGTAGCAAGACTCATTTCTGGGAGTAAAGAATTAGATGCCCTGGTTAAGAAGAAGTCAAAAGATGCTGTTTTAACTCAGAAATTGAAATCTCTTCATGATGTTTTTCATGAAATTGTTGGTCTTTGTAAGGACAGCCATTAGATACATGTGACCCAACAGGGTCAGGCA
>JANQZX010000087.1:20788-76328 GCA_030728245.1 Saprospiraceae bacterium
TGTTGGTCTTTGTAAGGACAGCCATTAGATACATGTGACCCAACAGGGTCAGGCATATACAAATGACCCTCTGGGGTCACGCGTTTATAGCATTTTTGCCGCCAAGGGCATAATTGTTAGATACATGTGACCCCAGAGGGGTCAGGCAAATTTAAATGACCCCAGAGGGGTCACACGTTTATTGATTTATTAATTTATTGATTAATAAGTTATTCCATTGGTATCGGAAAGTTGTATAGTAATATTTTCCTTAAATTTCGTCCTGTAGGTATTTACCAGATGTAAAATCAGATCAATATCCATGCTCTGGTTTCTAACGATGGGTAAAATAGAAAAATCACCCGGAGCATCTCTAAATTTTATTATCTCATTTTGAACAGTAAAATATCCGTACTCACCGGTTTCTAAAACATTGTTTTTTGTTATCTTTTTTAAATCCTCGATGAACACTCTGGCGGTTGCTGCATATTCAGGTTTGTAAGAAATAGTGCCCCAAATGGTACCAGTGGGTATTTGTTTTAATTCTTTTTGAATCAATGATATGCCATGGGTACTTTCAAGAATCAATTGATAGCTACCTTTTGTAATGGAAAGTTTTCCAGGATTGCGGATAATATTTTGAATTTTTATATCAATGGGCCAGGAACCTTCGGAAAGACTTTGTGCAGTCTCATAACCTTTAGCTATCGCAGCATCACCAATACATTCACTATTTTTTGTTATGCCATCAATATTGAGAGAAAGGAGAGAAGGGCTTTGTTGCCAGGACGTTTTTACGGTGTAATTTCCGCAAGGTTGATTTTTAATAGTACTCACCTCAAATTGTAGGAGACGACCAGATTTAGAAAATTTTTCCACATAACCAATTACAAATTCCCTTTCAATATTTGCAACAATGATGTTTGGTTCTAAAACCTCCTTTTTACAGGTCGTCAATCCTGACAAAATAAAAAATAAAAATATAATTCTAAGATGCATATTCATTTTTGTTTTATTGAAACGACATGAATGAAAAAATGCTGCCTTATAAAAATACATATTTATTAAAATTTATCTGTAGTTGACCTAAAGTCCCTAAGCTTGCTTATTTTTACATTTGATTTTGAATAGCAGAATTTATTTAAACAACAATATGAAATTTATAAGAAATTTTTGTGTCATTGCTCACATCGATCACGGAAAGAGTACGTTGTCTGATAGATTAATGGATTTCACACATACCATTGATAAACGTCAGATGAAAGACCAGGCATTGGACAGTATGGATCTTGAAAGAGAGAGAGGCATTACCATAAAAAGTCATGCCGTTCAGATGTATTATCCTCATGACGACGGTAATAGGTACACTTTTAATCTTATTGATACTCCGGGACACGTTGATTTTTCTTATGAGGTTTCCCGTTCTATTGCTGCTTGTGAAGGCGCTTTACTTCTTATAGACGCTACACAGGGCATTCAGGCTCAGACTATTTCAAATCTTTATTTAGCCATTGAGCACGATCTGGAAATTATTCCTGTCCTCAATAAGGTGGATATGGAAAATGCCAATATTGAAGAAGTATCTGACCAGATAATTGACTTGATTGGTTGTAAGAAAGAGGATATTATCCTGGCCAGCGGAAAAACGGGTATTGGTGTTCCTGATATTATGAAAGCGGTGGTGGATAGAATTCCCTGCCCAAAAGGTAATTCTGATGAGCCGCTGCAAGCACTAATTTTCGACTCAGTTTTCAACTCATTTCGTGGGGTGATTGCCTATTTCAGAATTATGAATGGCACCTTGAAAAAGGGTGATAAAATCCGATTTTTTTATGGTTCACGGGAGTATGTAGCTGACGAAATTGGTATATTACAAATCAATCAGATGCCAAGGGATGTACTGAAAACGGGTGATGTAGGCTATGTAATTACTGGTATAAAAGAGTCTAAAGAAATTAAAGTTGGGGATACTATCACTCATGTTGACAGGCCATGTAATGAGGCTATTCATGGATTTGAGGAGGTTAAACCTATGGTATTTGCGGGTATATTCCCTATCGATAATGATGATTTTGAAGATTTAAGGGATAGTTTAGAGAAGTTACAACTAAATGATGCCTCTTTGGTCTTTGAAGCAGAAACTTCTCAGGCACTGGGTTTTGGATTCCGTTGTGGATTCCTCGGAATGCTTCACCTGGAAATTATCCAGGAACGCTTATCAAGAGAGTTCAATATGGAGGTGATTACCACCGTTCCTAACGTTTCTTATACCGTTACTACCACAAATAATGAAAAGGCGGTCGTTCGAACTCCCTCTGATTTGCCAGATCCCTCAAGAATTAGTACCGTGGAAGAACCTTATATTAGAGCGCAGATAATAACTAAACCGGACTATATTGGCTCAATAATGAACCTTTGTCTCGATAAAAGAGGAATTCTATCCAGACAGGTTTATTTGACGCCTTATAGAGTTGAATTGAGTTTTGAACTTCCTTTAGCTGAAATTGTATTTGATTTTTATGATAGACTTAAATCTATATCAAGAGGATACGCTTCTTTCGATTATGCTTTAATTGATTATCGGGTATCTGATCTTATTAAATTAGACATAAAATTAAATGGCGAAAATGTCGATGCGCTAACTGCTTTGGTTCACAGGGACAAAGCAGATTATATAGGTAGAAAAATTTGTAAGCGTCTTAAGGATTTACTTCCAAAACAACAGTTTGTTATCGCTATTCAAGCAGCTATTGGCGCTAAGGTTATTGCGAGGGAAACTATTTCAGCCCTTCGAAAAGACGTTACAGCCAAATGTTATGGTGGGGATATTTCAAGGAAAAGAAAACTCCTTGAGAAGCAGAAAGAAGGTAAAAAGAAAATGAGACAGATTGGCTCAGTAGATGTTCCTCAAAAGGCCTTTCTTGAAGTATTGAAGTTAGGTAATGATTGATTTTTATAGAAATCATGCCCATAATATGAAGGTATGAAGCAAACAATAATGTTCAGCAGGTAAAATTAGGTGATAATTTTTTGACAACATTATTGTTTGTATTTGTCCTCTTTTTCTTCATAAGCTAAGGTTCATCACATCTCCTACTAATGAATAAATATTATATTTTCTTCTTGTTTTGTTTCACTTTTTCTTGTACACCTGATGTAACACCCAATGAAAGGGCTATTTTAAAAGAAAAGGTAGTTCCCTTTGAAAAAATCTCCTGGAAGAATCTCGATAGCTTGAAAATAGAATATTATTTTGACGCAGATTATGGTGACTATTTGGGAAAACCTACTTTTTCTAAGGAGTCTATGGCGTGGAATGGTAAAAATGTTATTATAGAAGGATACTGGATTCCTGTGTCTGAAATAGGCGATAGTACCGTTTCTGTCTTGTCAGCCCTACCGTACGCTCAATGCTTTTTTTGTAGTGGGGCGGGCATAGAAACCGTTATGCAAATAAAAGCGGAAGGAAATATAAAAAGAATGGAAACAGATGAAAAGGTCAAATTGAAAGGTAAGTTGCTTCTTAATGGCGATAACCCGATGGAGCTTTACTATCAACTGGTCAATGCAAGCTTACATTAAAAAACCGCCATTAAACTAATTTAATGACGGTTTTTTGTTTTTTTCAAGCCGGAAGTAAATTAGAAACGACGTGATGAACGCTGAAAAGAATTCATTGTCGCTATAATAGTACCTCCCAAAGCAAAAGAAGCAAAAGCTGTGTAAATAATTAACATGACCTTTAGTTTTAATCGTTAATGATTGCGGATATCCGCGTTCTAAGGAGTCATGTTCATTGGGATCAAAAATTAGTAAATTTAAAAAGCGACTTTTCGCTCTCAATAATATTTTACTAATGCAATAATAATTAAAATATTTAGAAGTATAAAATAATTAAAGAAAAAAAATACGCTGAAATGTAATTTTTTTATTCAATAAGAATGAATAAAAATTAGTTCAGTTGATTCTTTTTTGTGAAGGTAGAATTTTGGAGTTTTACCCAATGTTTGAATTTATTTTCAAGTAATTCTACCTGATTTTTCCAATCAGGGTTTAGTTCAAGCAGGGCAGCTATTTTTGCGCATTCAATAGGAGTAGCTATACCAAGGAGGTATTTTTTTAATAAACCAGATCTAAAAAATTGGTCCTTTTGCATTTCATTGAACTTTGAAAAAATAATCAGACGATTTCTATTAAAGTTACTTCAGGTAATATACCTACGCGCCCTGGATAGCCTAAATGGCCTAAACCCCTATTAACATAAAGCATTTGATTTCCCTTTTTGTATAGTCCTGCCCATTGTTTGTAAACATATTGAATGGGGCTCCATTGAATAATACCGGGTATTTCAACTCCAAATTGAAACCCGTGGGTGTGACCTGAAAAAGTGATGGCAATTTCTTTGAATTCAGTAACCACCTCATGAGACCAATGTGAGGGGTCATGTGATAGCAGTAGCTTTAAGTCGGTATTTTCAACACCCGCATAAGATTCTTTTAATTTTCCATATTTAGGGAATCTCATGTGGGTGGAATAATTTTCAACACCGATAATTCCCACTTCCTTACCATTAATTTTAACGACACTATGCTCATTCGTTAGCAGTGACCAACCCATTTCTTTATGGTACTGCTTTAACTGATTTAAATTATCTTGTTTCTTTTCTGCACTTTCCCATGGTACATAATCGCCGTAGTCATGATTTCCCAATACAGAAAACACCCCATATTTAGCTTTTATCTTCTTTAAAACTGGAAGCAGGGGAATAACTTCGTCTGCTGTATTGTTTACTAAATCTCCTGTAAACAATACAAGGTCAGCATCTTGTGTATTTATAATATCAACAGCTTTGTTTACCTCTTCGGGGTACAAAAAGCTACCAGAATGAATGTCAGAAATTTGAATGATTTTTAAACCCCGAAGTTGATCGGGAATACCATCTATTTTAACAGATGTCTGTCGAAGTTGAAATCGATATGCATTCCTAAAGATCCCGTAAGTCAAGCTTATAAGAGGTATAGCACCTATAAATATTCCCAACTGGCTTAAAAACCTCGATCTGGAGGGGTTAAATGACTCGCTAGGTTTAAAATAATCAAGTACCCATTGAAAAGCTCTGAAAATATCATCTATAAAAAGGAAGGGTAATACGAGGAATTTTGAAAAGTAAGTTATAAAAACTAAAGACCTTAGAATAGTTAATGTTACCTTATCCCATTCTGATATTAACCCCGAGGTATAAGCGAATGTAAAGGAAATCATTAGAATGTTCAAGCTAAAAAAAATGACCTTTGACCACGTTCTTGCCGACAAGGAATAGTTAGAAAAAACTACTTTTAATGCTTGGTAAGCATACAAATCTATGGATATCAGTAAAATAACTAAAAAAAGAGTGCGCATTATTTATTTATTAGCTTAAGCATAACACAACAAGCGGTGTAATGGTTTATTTAAATTAAAATGAATTAACTTTGCATTTTAATACCCAATACTCAAGCATTGAAAATGTCTCCTAGTATGCTAAATTATATTATTTTATGGTTATTTATGATGCCTTTTCAACTGAGTGCTCAATGGTCTAAAACGATTCATCAGTCTGTTGCGTTGCCTGATACGATGACTCGGTTTTCTATTCAATCATATACGTCTTTTGATACCGTTTTTTGGATTGGCTCAGACATTATTCTGGAGACAAACGTATCAATGTCAGGGACAAAGGAATCTGTGTTTAATTTTTTTATAGTTTCAGACAGATACAAATGGCAAATGGTCAATGAAGGCAACTGGATGTTAAAAACTGTTAATACGTCAATGAATAAGCTCCAAGATGTCACAGAACAAGTGAAAATAAAGATGTATATTCCTGAATATTTTAATCAATCAATGGATTCTTTTTTTGTTAGAACCCCTTTAAAAGATTAATCAGCGGGTTTTTAGACGCATAATATGATAAAGGATATAGAAATTGGAATTTTGCCTGTCCTTGCCTCTAATCAAGAAGCAATTAAAACAACTATAAGCCAAACTTTAGGTATAGATGAGTCAGATTTTACTTTCAACCTGGTGAGACGCTCTGTTGACGCCAGAGGTAAAACGCCGCTTATTAGGCTTAAATGTCAGGTTTTTATATCCATGCCTGCTCCTGAGGAATTGGTGTTTGACCCACATTGGCAAAGGGTGGAGGGTAAGAAAAAAGTCATTATTGTAGGTGCAGGTCCAGCGGGTTATTTTGCCGCTTTACAATGTTTGACTTTAGGATTGATGCCCATAGTTATTGACAGAGGTAAAGATGTAAGGGCGAGACGTCGCGATTTAAAAGCGATACAGCAAAATGGTGTGGTAGATCCAGATTCAAATTATTGTTTTGGTGAAGGGGGGGCAGGAACCTATTCCGATGGCAAACTTTATACCCGGTCTCATAAAAGGGGATCCATCGAAAATGTTTTGCAAATATTGGTTAAACATGGCGCAAATCCGGATATATTGGTTGACGCTCATCCGCATATTGGTTCTAATAAGTTACCCCAGATTGTTACTAATCTTAGAAATACCATTCTGGCTTTCGGGGGAGAGGTGCATTTTGAGGAAAAAGTCGTCGATTTTGTAAAAAAGGGAAATAGGTTGACCGGTGTAATCACACAAAATGAAAGGAAGTGGGAGGGCGACGCTGTTATTTTAGCTACGGGACACTCGGCCCGCGATATATATTATTTGTTAGCTAAGCACGGTATTTTAATTGAACAAAAACCTTTTGCTCTGGGCGTGAGGATAGAACACCCGCAACCATTGATTGATAAAATTCAATACGGGCAGGAAAATCGGCCCGATGCACTGCCCGCTTCTAGTTATAAACTGGTTACTCAGGTTGAAAATCGCGGTGTTTTTTCCTTCTGTATGTGCCCCGGTGGTCTCATTGTTCCTGCTTCAACTTCCCCTGGTGAAATTGTTGTCAATGGCATGTCTATGTCCAGGAGAGATTCACCTTTTGCCAATGCAGGTACCGTTGTTTCTATTGAAATGGATGACCTGAAAGCTTATCAGGATAAGGGTGTTTTTGCCGGACTTGCTTTTCAACAAAAGGTGGAACAGAATATGTTTAGTGTGACAAATGGTACCCAAAAGGCACCTGCTCAGAGACTTACTGATTTTGTAAATGGTAAGTTAAGTCAGTCACTTCCAAAAAGCAGTTACATACCCGGACTTACACCTGCCTATTTACATTCTTTATTACCCGATTTTGTCTATAAAAGGTTAAAGAAAGGAGTGCAGGATTTTGCTAAAAAAATGAACGGATATTATACGTCGGAAGCGGTCGTTGTCGGTATTGAGAGTCGAACAAGTTCTCCGGTTAGAATACCTAGGGATAATCAGACACTAATGCATCCTGAATGTATAGGTTTGTTTCCAAGTGGCGAAGGCGCTGGCTACGCTGGAGGTATTTTATCGGCGGCTATGGACGGACAAAATGTTGCCCGTGCCGTATTTAATTTTTTAAAAGAAAACTAAGTATAATGAAAGATATTTTTGATTTATTAGGACGAATTTTTATTTCCTTTATCTTCTTTTTTGAAGCTTACGATGCTTTATTTTTTTTCAAGGATACTAAAAATCAGATGACCGAACATGGCCTTTTGTGGCAACAGGACTTCTTGCTTTATTTGTCCATTTTTGTTCTTATTTTAGGCAGCCTTTTAATCTTGCTGGGGTATAGACCATCTTTCGGAGCCATTCTTATACTTTTGTATTGGTTGCCAATGACTTTTATTGTATTTCCGTTTTGGGAAGCGGATAATGACGTGAGAAGAGAAGTATCGGTGCATTTTATGAAGAATATGGCCATTTCCGGAGGATTATTTCTCGTTCTGGTAAATGGAGCGGGAAGGTGGAGTATGCGCAGACTCTTTGCAACAAGTTATGTTCGCTAAATGATGTTGGCTATTTTTTAATCAAAAATATGAAAAGGTGATTCAAGCTGTTATTGTTGAAGATGAGTTGAGTAGTCGCAATAATCTAAAAAATTTATTGGCTCAGTATGCAAAGGATATTGAGATAGTTGGTGAAGCTGAAAGTATTGACGACGCCGTAATTACTTTTAAAGGGCTTGCAAAACAACCCGATGTTGCTTTTTTAGATATCAATCTTTCCGACGGATTGGTTTTTAGTTTACTAAATAAACTCAGACCTTTTCAATTTGAAATTATTTTTGTCACCGCATTTGAAGAATATGCAGTGAAAGCTTGTGAATATAGCTCTATTGGTTACATTCTAAAGCCAATAGATCCCGATGCATTGAAAGAAGCAATAGATCGGATTCCTAAAAATGGCAAAAATCAGATTGAAAAAAGACTGGAGATTTTTAATAGCCATTATAATAATCCTAATGTTTTTTCTAAAATGAGTATCGCCGCCGTAGATGGTATTTATTTTGTTAATATTACAGATATTATCAGATTTGAAGCAGAAGATAATTATACCCATATTTTCTTGCAAACTGGGGAGAAAATAACAGCCTCAAAAACCATCAAAGCCTACGAGGAATTATTAGCCTCTTATAATTTTTATAGAGTGCATAAAAGACACGTAATAAACCTTAATTGCATGAAAAAATACCTGAAGGGCGACGGAAACATTGTTATTATGGAGGACGATACTCATATTGAGGTTTCAAGGAGAAGACGTGCCTCATTTCTTGAAAAGTTAAGGGACTTGCAAGAGGGGAACTAATAGGTACAGTACATTTTTTTTGAACAGTTGTTTTTTTTTATTATTTTTGCGTTACTACATTTTAATTTTTATAAACTATGAGAAAAAAAGAACTAAAATTAGAGGAGCTTCAAAAAAAATTAAAGGTCGTGAAAAATCAGGATCTTAAAAAAGTGACGGGCGGCAAACAAACTGGCGGCTCGTGGAATAACGGTTGTGGAGGTATCATTCCCCTATAATTTTATTCACACTTAATGCAAAGGGCTGTAATTTAACATAATTACAGCCCTTTTTATTTATCTTTTAATTGCAGAAAATGGATCATTCGCTCTTACATCTGCCTTCAAGTGATAAGATTATTTCGTCCATCACGCAATGCAGAAACCCTGAGGAAAAATATGGTTTACTAGATAAACTTTTGTCTCAATTGGTATATACTGACGTTAATCAGGCAGTTAAGTATGTTGAAAAATTAAAAAAAATTAATAGTTTTGAATTAGAGTCAAAAATTAGTCTTTCCTATTATTGGTATAAAGCATTGATAGATAATCAGAAATATCAATATAAAAAGGCTTACGATAATTTTTTAAAGGCTGTTAAACTATCCGAAGAAAGTACTAATCTACAGGTAAAAGCAGCGTTATTCATAGATCTTGCGGGTACTTCCATTAATTTACATAAAATGGATGAGGCTGAATTGCTGATTGAAAAGGCAAAGAAATGCCTAAAGAAAAATCCATCAGCCTTCTTAAATGCGAGAATAATTAGTAGAGAGGCTTTTGTTCAATTGCACTATGCCAACTACCCGAAAGCCATTGAAGGTTTTTTAAAGGCTGAAAAAATTATTAGAAATCTGTCAAATAATGAAATAACCCATAAAGATTTATTCTTCCTGCAAATTATTCAAGCTGGTTTAGGCAATTTATATGAAATAATTGGTGATGCCGATAAAAGCATTTCTGCCTATCAAAATGCCATTGAACTGGCAGAATTATCAGATATTAAAACACGATTGTCCTGGTTATGTCTGTTTGTAGGCAAAGGTTATTTGGTTCTTTCAAATCTGGAAAGTGCCACCTTGTTTTTTCAAAAAGTACTTCACATTGAAAATGATGATAACGCTTTTTCCCGGGCCAGCGCTTATGCTAATCTCGGCTACGTTCATCTTTTACAAAATGATTTTCAGGAGGCTCAACTTCTTTTTAATAAAGCGGAGGAGCTTTTTGTTAATATGGGGGAGAAGGATTCTGAAAATTTGGTTTCCATTGAAATATGGCGCGCCCAAATGGCTATGAAAGGCAATGATCTTAAAAAGGCAGAATTTTATTTGCTTCATGCTTATAGAATGGCCTCAAAATCGGCTAACGTTAAAAGGTTATCTTTTATTTGTGAAGAATTGGCGACGTATTATGCAGATAATGCGCAGTTTAAATTAGCCTACACTTATGAAAAACTTCATGCCGATTTATCCGCCAAATATGTGGAGGAATTGAATCAACACAAAATATGGGAGTTGGAAGCTAAATATGATTTTGAACGAAGAAAGCAAGAGGCAGAATTACTTATTTTACAGGCTAATAGGTTGCAGTTAAAAGCTTTACGTGCACAAATGAACCCTCATTTTCTTTATAATGCCTTAAATAGCATACAAAATTATATTACCTCAAATGATATGACCCACGCGGCAAAATATTTAGCCAAATTTGCAAAGTTAATGAGGCAAAGTCTTGAATATTCTGATGTTGAGGTCATCAGCCTGGAAAAGGAAATCGAGTTTTTAGAAAATTACCTTTTCATTAATGAAAAATTGAGATTTGCAGACAGGATGTCTTACAGGATAAAAGTAGAGGACGATCTTGAGGAAGATCTGATAGGGGTTCCCGCTATGATTGTCCAACCTTATCTTGAAAATGCCATTGAACACGGCCTCAGATCTAAAAAAGACGGTCTTTTATCTGTTCATTTTTTATCCTTTAATGAACAGTGTATTTTATGTATTATCGAAGATAATGGTATAGGAAGAGATAAAGCGATGGCGTTGCAAAGAGAAAATTTCAAATATCAACACCATAAATCAAAGGGCACCTTGATTACGGAACAAAGACTGCGATTATTACATAAATCATTAGGCGCTCAACCCGCTGTAAAAATAATAGATTTGAAAGCCCCCCTGACGGGTGAAGCCACAGGAACAAGGGTAGAGGTGCTTATTCCCATAATGGAACTGGATAGGTAGTTTTTTTGCATTATTTATTAGATAAATGATTCATACCACTCCCTGTTCATTTGATACCGTTTAGTAATTAGATGTTGATAATTGAACTAACTAAAGCATTCTGGCGAGGTAAAGAAAAAAAGTGTATATTAAAATGATTACTTTTGAGCTGTAGTTTTCTCATAGTATTTCATAGCTCCTGTGTGCATCGGTCTCCCCCGAACAGGAGCTATCTTTTTGAATGGCTTATTATTTCAAAAGTAGTTTCTATCCTGTTCCCGTCTTCATCCATAGCCATCATAAGGTGTCTTCCTATGCCTGGATTCATTATCATTTGATGGTATATGCGCGTTTTTCCAACAAATACCCCATCTATATGCCAGTAAACTGTTTTCTCCGGACGTCGGTGTGCGAGTTGAAAGACCGTTTTTGAGACAGAACCATCCAAATTCTTAGGAATTTTAATTTGTGTAAACTCCCTTGGGTAAATCCATTCCATGGTTTCATTTTCATCAAAAGGAGTATTATTCTGAAGGCATAATGGGTGCCAGTTTGGTAGGGGATGATAATCGGGATTATTTTTCCGGAAATAGAAGGCCTCTAATGGAGGTAAAACCAATCGGTTTTCAGGTTTCCCCACCTCATTTTCCAGGCAATTAACATGAACGAGATATTGTTGATCGGTGGTTAAATAAACCTTTTTATGAAAAGGACAAACGTCACTTGTTTTAATGGTTTTAGGAGCAAGGATAGTTTCTTGTGGGCAAAAAGGGCCCGCTAACCAACCGGAGGATTTACATATATCCACCGAATGTAAGTCGGCACTGGGAATGGGAAAAAGTTTGCCTTTTTCAGGTAACTCGTTAAACAGTGAAAAAAGCAACGGTGCAGCGACTTTTATTCCTGTAAGACCTGGTTTTCCCTCTCCGCTGGCATTTCCAACCCAAACGCCTACACAATAGGAGGTAGAAGTACCAATGGCCCAGGCGTCGCGAAAACCAAAGCTCGTACCAGTTTTCCAGGCAATAGGCTGATTGCCTGAGAATTGCTGCCAGTTTCCATCTTCATCTGGTCGCTTTAATTCAATCATGGCTTGCCAGGTTTTATATATGGCACCTGGTTGAATGACGGGAACCTGTCTGTCGGTCAAAGCGATTGCTTTATTTTTAGTATTTACATACCATGGCGAATGCCAGTTATAGTATTTTTCTGTTTCATTTCCGGGGGTGTAAAATAGAAGGGACCTGGCCATAGAACTGTAAATGCCACATAGATCCCATAAATTAACTTCTGCCCCACCCAGAATTAAAGACAAGCCATAATGGTCGGCGGAAAATGGTAAGGAATGAATCCCCATTTTTTTTAACTGGTTATGGAATCGCCTGACATCGTATTTTTTAAGTAACTGGACAAAAGGGATATTTAAAGATCTTATCAGTGCCTGATCTGCGGCTACCAATCCGCTATAAGATTGATCAAAATTCGCTGGTCTGTAGCCACGATAGCTCAAAGGAACATCGCTTAACCAGGAAGTAGGCAGAATGAGACCTTCCTGAAGGCTTAGGGCATAAAGGAAGGGTTTCAAAATGCTTCCACTGCTGCGATTGGCCATAATTAAATCGACCTGCCTGCCATGACTCGATGCTTCATTTGGTGAATTTCCGAGATAGGCAAGGACCTTTCCACTGGAAACCTCAAGAACTAAAATAGCAGCATTTTCAATACCGTTAGCGGACAATTGATGTTGGTATTGCTGGAGTCTGTTCTGCATTCTCTCTTGGATATCAACGTCGAGCGTAGTATGAACAATACCACCACTTTGTTGGGGGAAAGTTCTGCTTAACAAATGATTAGCTAATTGAGGAAGAGGAAAAACTTCCTCAGGTAAAGGTTCTTCTCTGGCTAATTGCCATTTTTCATGGTCTAAAATTTTCTTATTATAAAGGTTGTCGAGTAATCTATCTCTTTTTTCCTTCAGCTTATCTCTATTTCTTCCAGGATGAATTAACCCCGGACTATTAGGTAAAACAGCTAATAAACAAGCTTCTGACCAGGTGATTTGTGAAATATTTTTACCAAAGTATCGCCAGGCAGCAGCGTCAATACCGACGACATTGCCACCAAACGGAGCGTGAGCAGCATACCAGTTTAAAATTTCTTTTTTGGAATAGGTTATTTCTAAGACAGAAGCTAACACCATTTCTTTTATTTTTTGCCAGTACGTTCTGGGTGGATTATCCAGTGACATCCGGATAACCTGCATGCTCAGCGTGCTTCCACCTCGTTTTCGACTTGGATGGCGCGCATTATACTTAAATGCGGAAGCGAGTGCAATAAGGTCGACGCCTCGGTGGTAATAAAATCTTTTATCTTCATATTCAACCAAGGCCACAGTATATTTATCTACAACCAGACTTGATGTTGGAAACCTCCACTGCCCGTCTTTTGCAATTCTTGCACTGAGAAGCTGCCCATTTTTATCAGTTAAAATAGATGCGTAAGGAACCTTGAACAAGGGTTTGGGAAGAGATCGATAGACAAATATCATTACAGACCAACCGAGCAATGTCAGTAAAACTGGGGTGAGATACACCTGTTTTTTATGAAAAGGAAAGAAAAAATTTCGTTGAACCACAGACGTAAAGTAATATAAATTTTGAATAATATAAAAAATATTGGATAATATAAAATATTTAGATTATTTTTGTGAATGGGTTTTTAAAAGTGAAGACCCCAAGAAAAGTTGGTATTTTTTTTGCCTTTATCTTCGGAGTGTTTTTAACCTAATGTTCTTGCCATTCTCATTTGTTAATTGGCCTGTGTTTTACCTTCTTTTCTTGTTATTTTTTTTTATTTAATATTAATTTTTTTAAAGATGAACATTTTTGTTGCAAAACTGAATTTTGACACTCAGAGCGAAGACGTGCAGCGGGCATTTGAAGCGTTTGGTGCAGTAGATTCTGCTAAAGTTATCATGGATCGCGAAACTGGCCGCTCAAGAGGCTTTGCTTTCGTTGAAATGGCTAATGATGACGAAGCACAATCTGCGATTGATGCGCTAAACGAAACAGAGTTAGATGGTAGTACAATTGTAGTTAAAAAAGCTGAACCACGTCCACAAAAGCCAAGAGGTTTTGGTGGTGGAGACCGTGGTGGTTTTGGCGGTGGAGACCGTGGTGGTTTTAACCGTGGCGGCGGTGGAGATCGCGGTGGTTTTAGCCGTGGTGGAGATCGTGGAGACCGTGGTGGTTTCAGCCGTGATCGTAACGACAGATTTGGAAGTTCAGGATTTGAAAGCGATTACAGTCGCCGTTAATTCCTTCCTTTATAAAAAAGGCGGTCATTTCAAAAATGACCGCCTTTTTTTTTGCCTTTTATTATTATCCTTTAGCAGATAAGTAGCGTCTGTTAACTTCCTCCCAGTTTATAATCGTAAAAAATGACTGAATATAATCGGGTCTTCTGTTTTGGTAATTCAGGTAATACGCATGCTCCCAAACATCGAGACCTAATACAGGTGTACCTTTCTGGTCAGCGATATCCATGAGAGGATTATCCTGATTAGGTGTAGAAGAAACAAATAATTTTCCTTCACTGTCAACACTTAACCAAGCCCAGCCAGATCCAAAACGGGTAGCAGCAGCTTGAGAAAAAGCTGTTTTAAAGGCCTCCATTCCACCAAGTTCCGTTTCGATCGCTTGAATAACAGGAAGACTTTGGTCAGCATTGGAAGAGGAAGACAAAATTGTCCAGAATAAATTGTGATTATAGAATCCACCCCCATTATTTCTGATTGCCGGCGAGAATGTTGAAATACTATGTAATATTCCTTCTATGTCTAACCCTGTAGCCGACGCATTTCCCTCTAAAGCTGCGTTCAGATTATTTGTGTAAGCGGCATGGTGTTTGCTATGATGAATTTCCATCGTTCGCGCATCTATGACGGGTTCTAATGCCGTATAAGCATAAGGTAGTTCTGGTAATGTAAAAGCCATTATTTGAAATTTTAGTGATAAAATTATAGATTAAATATAAACTAAAAAACCTTATTAACGGATAATTGGTTCAAACAATGACAATCATTATTTGGAAAAATGGAACATTCATTTAATTTTGCCCAAAATTAATTTTAAATACGAAAGCCATGGCATTCAGACAAGAAAAGGATAGTATCGGTTATGTTGACGTACCCGCAGAAAGGTATTGGGGAGCTCAAACTCAACGCTCTTTTGAAAATTTTAAAATTGGCGGTCACCTTATGCCCATTGAAATTATTCGGGCATTTGCCATTTTGAAAAAGGCCGCTGCGCTGACAAACAAAGAGGCGGGTATTCTTGATGCTGAAAAAACAAACTTGATTTGCCGGGTATGTGATGAAATAAGCGATGGTTTACTCGACGATGAGTTCCCTTTAGTTGTTTGGCAAACAGGTTCTGGTACCCAGTCTAACATGAATCTCAATGAAGTTATCGCCAATAGAGCCCACGTATTAACAGGGGGAAAATTAACGGATGCTAAAAAAATATTGCATCCCAATGATGATGTGAATAAGTCTCAGTCTTCCAACGACACCTTTCCAACTGCTATGTCCATTGCGGCTTATTCCTATTTAGTAAAGCATACGATACCAGCAATCAAGCAGTTGCAAAATACTTTAGATAAAAAAGCGAAGGAATTTGCCGATATCGTAAAGACGGGTAGAACGCATTGTATGGATGCAACGCCGCTAACGCTGGGTCAGGCTTTCTCGGGATTTGTTTCTCAACTTGACCATGCGGTCAGATCTATTTCCTATACTTTACCTCATGTTGCTGAATTGGCCCTGGGAGGAACGGCGGTCGGAACAGGACTAAATACCCCTCCAGGTTATTCTGAAAATGTAGCTAAGCATATTGCCGTTTTGAGTGGTTTACCTTTTATTACAGCGGAAAATAAATTTGAATCTCTTGCTTGTCACGACGGTATTGTGGCTGCTCATGGGGCTTTGAAAACCGCGGCAGTGGCTTTAATGAAAATTGGAAATGATATCAGATTGCTTTCCAGTGGACCGCGATCAGGTATCGGGGAAATCATTATTCCTGCTAATGAACCTGGTTCGTCGATTATGCCTGGTAAAGTGAATCCGACGCAATCGGAGGCACTAACTATGGCAATGGCACAGGTTATGGGTAATGATGTGGCTATAAATATCGGTGGTATGAATGGTCATTTTGAGCTTAATGTTTTCAAACCCTTAATCATTTTTAATTTTCTTACCTCTGCCCGCCTTATTGCCGATGCTTGTTTAAGTTTCGATGAACATTGCGCCGTAGGCATTGAAGCTAATCATGCCCGTATTAAAATGCATCTCGATAATTCCCTGATGTTAGTTACGGCACTCAATACAAAAATAGGCTATGATAATGCCGCAGCGATAGCAAAAAAAGCTTACAACGAAAATACGACACTGAAAGAAGCCGCCGTGAGTCTGGGATTTTTAACGCCCGAAGAATTTGACGCCTGGGTGAAACCAGAAGATATGATCAGTGGAATGTAAAAGTATATTTACTTTAACAAACATTTAACCTTTTAGTAACAGGCTGAATACTATTTATTTAAAAAAATATTCAGCCTGTTTCATTTTACTTTTGTTTGCCGCCTATTGCAGATTATCCATTCTCTTCGGATATTGCATTGCATTCGACGTATAATCCCTTGAACAAAAAACTACAACCATGATTATTTTCTCAGTATTAGTTTTGATTTTATTCGTTTTTCGTACTGAAATTTTCGGGTCAACTAAAGTAAGTCATTTCTAATTATTGGCCTACGGCTTCGAACAATTCTTTCGTTTGTTCCATGGTAAGTTCACTGCCCAATGCGGTTGAAATGACATAAAGCTGCGCTCCCTGTACAATGACGTATCTAAAATGGTAAGTGGGTTTATCTCTGGGCACTTGTTCATAGATGAACCCATTTTCATTTTCCTCCATAATTCTGGTGAAATATACATTGTTTCTAACATCTTCAATTTGAAGATATTTATTCCATGCCAAATCTTCAGATTCCGAGGGTAAATTTTGGACAATTAACTCAAACCACGATTTTTCATCTTTGCCTTTAACAATGACTTCAGTAATATTTCCGACAATTCGACGGGTAATATCCACATCTTTTGGTATGTTTACATACAAAGGAATTCCATAGCTTAATAAACTGGTACTTCCTTTTTTGTGGGGCGCTTTGGCATTACTGCAATTTTGCAGAAGTCCGATAAAAGCGATAAGGATTAAATAAAAATTAATCTTCATGTTTTGTAATTTTGAACGTTGGAAACAAAAATAGCTATTTGGCTCGAAAATACAGGATTCTTCATTAATTCTAACAAAGGGCAGTAAAAAACATGATAAAGAAACTCCTCATTCAAAATTATGCGCTTATTGAAGCATTGGAATTGGAATTCCCTTCCGGCTTGACGATCATTACGGGTGAGACTGGTGCAGGAAAATCTATTCTCTTAGGTGCATTGGGATTAATTATGGGTAATAGAGCGGATTCACGTTCATTATTTGATGAAAATAAAAAATGTGTCGTTGAAGCCTATTTTTCGATAGAAAAATACGGCTTAGCCTCATTTTTTGAAAATAATGAAATTGATTATGAAGATGATCTGATTATTAGAAGGGAATTGACCCCCGCAGGAAAATCCCGTTCTTTTATTAATGATACGCCGGTGAATTTAAAAACGCTCCAGGATTTGAGTGCGGAGCTTATAGATTTACATCAACAATTCGATACCAGCGATATACACGACCAAAATTTTCAACTAAAAATGGTTGATGCTTTGGCTGATAATGCGCATTTACTTACAAAATATAGAAAGGAATTCAGAGAATATGCCGCCCTGAAAAAGCAAAGAGACGAAATTATTAGCATGAGTCAGGCCTCTCAGCGCGAAATAGAATTCCTGAATTTTCAATGGGATGAGTTAGATAAAGCTAAACTGCAATTGGGAGAAGAAGATTCCCTGGAAGAGGAGTTGACCCGGCTTACTCATGCTGAGGATATTAAAAGAATTCTGGGGGCAACTTTTGGGCAATTAGAGGAAAGCGAAACGTCTATTCTTACCCAATTATCTGATATTGCTCAGTCTTTAAGCCAAGTTAGAAGATTCGATGATGTGGTGGGGCGCTTGTATGAAAGGCTGGCAACTTCCCAGATCGAACTGCGCGAATTAAGCAGGGATATTGAAAATAGGTATGAGGCTATCGAATACGATCCAGATCGTTTGAAAACAGTTCAGGAAAGACTAGATATGTTGAATCGCCTCCTCAATAAACATCAGGTCGCCAATGTTGGAGAGTTAATTAAGTTTAGAGCGCAACTGGCGTCGAGGTTAGAAAGTTTTGCGAATAGGAATATGGATATTGCTGCCATTGAAGCTCGTATTTCCCATTTACAAAACCAATTAGAACAAGTGGCAGGTGTTTTAAATGAAAGGAGAATTGCGGTTATTCCTTCCTTTGAGGACAAAATTCATCAGAGATTGTCTCTATTGGCTTTGGAAAATGCAAGATTAGAGGTTCACTGTCAATCGGTGGAGGATCTGGGACCAAATGGTAAGGATTCTGTATTTTTCCTTTTTGCAGCAAATAGGGGCAGTAGAATGTTGCCCATCAAAGATGTTGCATCAGGGGGTGAACTTTCGCGATTAGCCTTAGTAATAAAATCGCTGGTTGCCAGTGCCATACCTTTACCTACTTTGATATTTGATGAAATTGATGCAGGTATTTCCGGAGATGTCGCCCTAAAAATGGGAAATATCCTTAGAACTTTGAGTAATGAACATCAAGTAATAACCATTACGCATTCTCCGCAAGTGGCAGCGAAGGCTGATACCCATTATTTTGTTTACAAAGAGGAAATGCCGGAAAGGACCCTTACCTGTGTGAAATCATTAGATAAAGAGGG
This sequence comes from Saprospiraceae bacterium, assembly GCA_030728245.1. Taxonomy (GTDB): domain Bacteria; phylum Bacteroidota; class Bacteroidia; order Chitinophagales; family Saprospiraceae; genus BJGN01. Next base: position 39,636 of record JANQZX010000087.1, read on the forward strand.
TAGAATATTTAGTATCGCCTCTATGTTAAGTCAAAATCCACCCAGTGCTTTTGCTATTGAAAATGCAAAAGAGCTGTTAGGTCTATAAATTAGCGGGGAAATTGTATTTTTGTGGCAATTTAAAATTAATAAAATGGCAAATAATTTACTTGAAGGGAAAAGAGGGGTAATCTTTGGCGCCCTCGATGAAAAATCAATAGCTTGGAAAATAGCTGAACGGTGCGCAGAACAAGGTGCAAAGCTTACTTTGACCAATGCTCCTGTAGCTTTAAGGTTTGGTGAACTCGATAAACTTGCCGAGAAATTAAACGCAACCATTATTCCTGCCGATGCAACAAGTGAGGAGGATCTGGAGAATTTGTTCGTAAAGTCTCAGGAAATCTTAGGAGGTAAACTAGATTTTGTCCTCCATTCTATTGGCATGTCTTTAAATGTTCGTAAAAAAAGAGATTATACCGATTTGAACTATGATTATATGCTCAAAACGTTTGATATCTCCGCGATCTCTTTTCATAAAATGATGCAATCTCTTTGGAAATTGGATGCTATGGCGGAGGGAGGCTCTATCCTGGCGCTTACCTACATCGCCGCTCAACGCGTTTTTCCAGATTATAACGAAATGGCTGAAAGTAAGTCTTTATTGGAATCTTTCGCGCGTAGTTTTGGTTATCATTGGGCGGTAAAAAATAAAGTGAGAGTGAATACCGTTTCTCAATCTCCAACGATGACTACGGCAGGTTCTGGTGTAAAAGGATTTGATGTTTTCTTTGATTATGCCGATAAAATGTCTCCTCTTGGAAATGCCTCTGCTGAGTCTTGCGCCGATTATTGTGTTTGTCTGTTCTCCGATTTTACACGTATGGTGACCATGCAAAATTTATACAACGATGGTGGCTTTTCCAACATGGGCATGAATCCGGCTTTATTGGATCTCTAAATGCAAAAATGGTTTTTTAGGCTTCTTCCTTTGGCTATCTTCTTGATAGCCAAAGGTGAATTACTTTCCCAGCGACCTAACTTTAGTAATTCAGGGAGTGGAGGTGGTTCTTCTATGGGGCGTTCCGGCGGAACAGGGGGGAATCAAAGGGATATTGAACCCGACACTTTTCCTATGTTCTTTCATTTCCCGGGAGATAAAAATAAAGTGTATCCTTTTTTAGATAGTAGTTTAACCAACGATTTTCATCAGCACGATCCCGCCAGAAAACCGTCTTTTGAATATTTTAATTTAGGTTTTCCAGGCTCTCCCGCTTATCCTATTTATTATAAGCCTGTTCAAAGAAAGGGCTTCGATCTTGGTTTACACGCTTTTGATCTCTATTTGTTAACGGCAGACAGAGTACCTGCTTATTCGTTGAAGCGTGCTTTTACCCAAACTTCTTTTTATCAGACGGGGGAGCAAAATGATGGTTTTTTTGGTATTCAGTTCAGTAGAAATTTCGCACAGGGGATTAATTTCTCTATCGATTATAATAGGTTGAATCAAATTGGGAATGCGTCTCATTTTAGTAATCAGAAAAGTCGTACTTCCTCCCTGGGTATAAATTTTTGGATTAAGCCAGAGAAAGGTAGGTATGAAAGTTACTTGATTATGGCTCAAAATGGAATATTACAAAGGGAAAATGGAGGTATTATTGCCTTACCTGACCCCGGGGCCGATTTTTTTTCGTTGAGCCTTGCTACCGTTCAATTGAAAAATGGAGCATCCGAAATGAAACAGCAAGAGTTTAGTATCAGACAATTTTTCACTATTCTACCCCGAAAACCTGCGCCCGTTCCTGTCGATTCTGCCCTTTTAAATAGAGTAACTGATTCCTTATCTCTTCGTCCAAGGCCTATTCCTCTCGTGAAACCTGACACCTTGGCAGGTGGGTATTTAAAATTGGCACACAGATTGGGTTGGAAAAATAGTTTTTATCTGTTTTTTGACGACGCCTTGACGGAAAATAACATAAATGATTATTATAAATCATTTGCTACAGATCCAAGGGGATTGAGAAATAGAATTCAAGCTAATACACTGGATAATTCGCTTTATATTCAAACGCAAATAGGAAAAAAATGGATTATTGATGTAGAGGCAGGTCTTTCCCAGCAATTACATTTTTTAAAACTTGAACCAGGTGATTCCACCGTTCATAATCTTTCCCTTGATGGATCGGCTTCCCTTAAATATAGCGAACGATTATCGTTAAGTGGAAAAGCTAATTTTCAAATTCTTGATAATAGGGGGGATTATTTTATTTCAGGAGATATGAAATTAGGATTAGGAAAATTGGGTAACATACACCTGACCGCATTTAATCAATTAGCCAGTCCTGATTTAATGCAAAGACAATTTTTCGTATCTCAACGGCCAATATGGGAGAATGATTTTAAAAGGTCTTTGACTACTCAAATTGGTGGCGAGATGGATATAAACCGGTTAAAAAGTAAATTAGGTTTGACTTTAAGCATCATTGACAATGCTATTTATTATAATGTGGATGGAAAACCAGCCCAAGTCGATGCCCCCGTTTCCATTCTACAGTCTAGTTATAAGCAACAAATTCAATTTGGAAAATTTAGTTGGGAAGGGATTTTTGTTTTTCAAATAACAAATCGTGAGGACGTTCTTTCTTTACCTCGGTTATGGACACGCCATACATTGAGTTTGAATACCCGTTTATTCAAGGTATTAGAAACAAGAATGGGGGTTGAATTTCGTTATTTCACCCCATTTTCCACCTATACCTACTTTCCACTAACTGCTCAATTTCAAATAAATGGAGGTAATCCCGATGCTCCATATCCATTATTAGACGCATTTGCAAGCTTCAAAATTACAAAATTCAGAATTTTCCTTAAATTTGAAGATATCTCAGCGGCGTTTATGCAAACCAGATATTCTCAGGTCCATCGGTACTATTTACCGACAGGCGGACTTCGATTTGGATTTAAATGGCGGTTTTTACAATAGCCATTAATGTTTTGGTTGTAATATCCAGGAAATGGCAAAAGTTCCCGCGGCCAGTAAAACAGCCATGGGTGTTCCCGGTTTGACAAGCATAAGCAAGGTGCCAAGAAATAATAAAGCAAAAACCTGATAAAAATGAGCGCCAATAATGGAGGGAAGTGTGACGGCAGGTAAGCTAAACGGTCCGTTTTTATCCGTTATTTTGTTTAGCGATTTATTTAAACGGAAAAATACTACGGGAATGATTAGCAGGGTGGTAATTATTGAAATGTCGAGCCATCCTAAAAACCAGCCCCAACCTTCGTTGATTAACCCAACACCTGAAATACTTAATAATAGGGCACCTATAGGCACGAGCCATTGAGAAAATATAGCTATTCGCATGGGTGTTTTCCTGTCGTCCATTGGTTTTTTAATGGCTGCTTTCGCCATAATTAAGGAAAGTATGGCACCTCCCCAAAGGAAAAGAGTTCCTACAATGTGTAATCCGTAAATTTTGTCGTGAAGGGTCATTTTTTTAATATTTAATGCAAAATACAACTAGATTTTGGCAAGAAAAAATCAAAGTTTTTCAATATTTTTTCCAGGCTATGTAAGCTGCAAATAAAGCTAGTATTCCCAGTCCATTAAAAGCAACAGAAAGGGAGAAAACTTCTCCAACCATGCCTATTACCGCCGGGCCTATCAAAAAACCAATGACGCCCGCAGTGGCAATGCCAGAAATACCTATCGTCGGATTATCAGGATTTTGCATCGCGGATAAAACAAACAATAAGGGGATGATAATTGAAAAACCTATACCTGTTAAGGAAAAACCTGAAATTATACCTGCCGTAAATGGCAAATTTGCTGCAACCAAAAGGCCGCCGGCACCTATTAAAATACCATATCGCACAAGGATGATAGGTTGATAATATTTGCGCACGTAATCCCCTAAAAAGCGTCCTCCTGCCATAGATATTGAATATCCGGCATATCCTAACGTACTTAACATTACAGAAACCTTCATTTCATCTCTAAGATATAAAGTACTCCAATCAGTTACCGCCCCTTCGCAGACCATAACAATGAGTCCGATAATCATCAATTTTAAAAGCCAGGGTTCAGGTAGATTGAATTTTTTACGAGCTTCCCGTTTTTGTAAAGGTTGAATTACATCAAAATATTTATAAGCAAAAGCTACATAAACAGCCATAAGAAAACCAATAATGGGTAGGTGGATAGTAAGCGGTATTTGAGCAGTAGCAAATATACCGGAGCTAAGGATTCCCAGGAAGCCTCCCAAACTGTACATGCCATGACAAGTGGCTAATATGGGAGTGTTCAGTTTAGTTTCCATTTGACTGGCGGCGGCATTGATAGAAACATTTAACCAGCTATTTGCAGCACCCATAAAAAATAGAACACTAGTAAGTGTCCATTGATTCTTTGCAAAAGGTATCAACAGGATACCCAGGCTTAAAAGCCAGCAACTAACACTAATAACCAAAGAGGGTTTCCATTTTTCACAAATGGTTGATGCCATTTGAGCACCTAAAAAAGCACCAGAGGCCATGCCAAAAAAACAAAGGCCAATATCACTTTCCGATAAATGCAGTAAATGCTTTGTTTCGGGGATTCGTCCTATCCAATGCCCGAAACCAAAGCTTAACATAGAGAAGGCTATGGTAATGGGAAATAATACAGGATGATCCTTGCGGTGACGCCAAATAACAAACATTTTTGCGCAAAATTAATCTTTCTCCCTTTAATTTCAAGAATATTTATGGTAGCAAAAGAGTAAACTATTGGGCAGGTTTAATCGTTTTTCAAAGGATGAAACCACAATTAGAGAAAATAAATCCAGGTTTTGGACATTCGTTTACCCTGAGATCTTTTATTCAGTCACCGGAGAAGGAGGGGCCTCACTGGCATTTTCACCCTGAATTTGAAATAGTTTATATAAGTAACGGAAAGGGGAAGAGACATATCGCTAACCACATATCATATTATTCAGAGGGAGACCTCATTTTTCTGGGACCGAATCTGCCTCATTTTGGATTCACTGAGGAGATGGCGCAAGGTGAAATTGAAATCGTTGTTCAAATGGAAGAAGGATTTCTTGGCCCTGACTTTTTTTCAATTCCTGAAATGACCTTAATAAACCAGCTTTTCGAAAGATCGAAAAAGGGTGTCATTTTTCACGGCGAAACAAAGAAAATGGTGGGGGACTTACTTATTTCCCTGCTGGAGGTGGATCATTTTAGTAAATTATTAGGATTATTAAAGGTTTTACAAATGATGGCTGTTTCCGATGAATATGATTTACTTCAGGTTGAAGGTTTTTCCCTTGAAGTGAATGCTCAGCATCTTACCAGAATGGAAGCCATTTATCGCTATGTGGATCAGAATATCGGTGACGAAATACATTTAGAAACCGCCGCAGAAAAGGTAAATCTATCAGTGCCAGCTTTTTGTAGGTACTTTAAAAAATTAACAGGAAAAACTTTTTCGCATTTTGTAAATGAAGTTCGCATCGCCCAGGCAGCAAGTTTACTAAAAGAAGAGCATTTATCTATTTCAGATGTATGTTTTGCTTGTGGTTTCAATAATTTATCTTATTTTAACAAACAATTTAGAGAAATCACGGGCCTTAATCCAAAAGCCTACAGAGCATCTAATAAAAAGTTAATTTCTGATTAATAAAAAATGGTAACATCTTCGTCTCGTTCTGTATTTTTTACCTATACTGTCTGTTTTTTACTCGTGTATAGTCTGTTTTTTTCTTGTGTAAAAACGGAGGTTAAAAATAGTCTTTGCCAATCATGGCAGTATAATTTATTGGCAACCAGAGAGGAACTGGACAACAGAAAGGCTTCTGTCAAAACACGTGAGTTAATGGAAACGTGGATGCTTGAGAAGCAATTTACAGAATTGAAATTTTCTAAAGATGGGACTTTTCAGATGACCTGGAAAGATCTGTTGACCACAGGAACCTGGAAATTTAAAAAAAGAGGGAAGGAAATTCAAATAATTATTGATGAACAGAAGCAATTATTGAGCATTGATTTGATCACACAGGACAGTTTGATATTGACGCCAATTACAGAGGAAGATGAATTTACCCGCGTTTTATTAGCTAAGAATTCATAAGGATTTCCTTTAATTCGCTCTCTTTATTACTTGTTTTTTCTGTTTGTAGCCAGGGGTTCACCACTTTATAATCTACCTCATTGTATTCATATATACTCCAATCGTTATATATATATTCCAGTGCGGTAAGACTTTCTACCCAATCTCCGGAGTTCATATAGGTTATTTCACCTGAGGAGGTTTGTACTTTCTTTAATTGTGCCTTGTGGATATGACCGCAAACAACATATTGGCAGCCTTGCTTTGCTGCCACATCGATGGCTGTTTGCTCAAAATCATCTACAAATTTTACCGCTTTTTTAACACTCTCTTTTATTTTTTTTGCAAACGAAAGAGGATTTAACCCCAGGGATATTCTTAATCTGTTAATAAAACGGTTTAAAATGATGAGCCAATCGTACGTTTTACCGCCCATTTTAGCTAAAAAGGGAGAAAGATTAATGGAAAAATCAAAAACGTCTCCATGAAAAATAAGGTATTTTTCCCCTTTTATTTCTAGTTCTAATTTATCTCTTAGATGAATATTTCCATTATTAAAATCGCTGTAATGTCTTAGGGCATCATCATGATTACCTGTCAAGTAGTAGATTTCTGTACCCTTGGTTGACATTTTGAGTAATTTTTGTATTATTTTCAGGTGATCAACAGGGAACCAATTTTTTTTAAATTGCCAGATATCAATAAAATCTCCATTTAAAATAAGGGTTTTTGGTTTAATACTGTTGAGGTAATTTAATAGCTCTTTGGCGTGACAACCATAAGTACCAAGATGAACATCGGAAATGATGGCGATATCGAGTTCTCTTTTCATTTAATTAATTTGATACAAAATTGAGTATTTAGTGTTAATTCAATGTAAATACTATATTATCAAAAGATTAAAAAGAGAATTTTAGATTTAAATTAGGGGTGATGCCTAACATTTGTAATTCAGTACCTACCACCAATTCTTTGGATGTTGGTGCTGATTTAAGTTGATACGGTAATTGGAAGATAAATTGTCTGTATTTTACATTTTTCCTATTGAATATATTAAATATGGAACCTTCAATGGTTAAATTCGAGGCTTCCCCCAATGAAAAACATATACTAGTTCCAATATCAAAACGCTGATAATCATCTAAATAACTTAACCTATCCAATGGATTAACAACTTCGCGTCGGTTGTTAGGTATATTGGGCATAGGATTGCCTGGATTTGGTGGTTTTGGATTATTTTGCATTTTTCCATTATTCTCCAATACTTTGGAAAGGTCGGTATAGGGCCTTCCACTGGCAAAGTTATAAGTGGCAAAAAAGTCAAACTTGCCAAGGCGCAGATTACCATTTATTTTCAGTTGATGTCTCCTGTCGTTTGAGGATGGGAAAGCGATGCCATTACCAATTTCCTTAAATTGGTTCGTTGATTTACTTAACGTATAGGCAACCATTCCTATAAAGAATTTTCCTGTGTGTTGAATGAAAAAATCCATTCCTTTTGTTTGTCCTTTCCCATCATATAGGATGAAACTTGGCGGTCGCTGTGTACTGTCCGGATTATTTACATTGTTAACCGCTAAGGCTTGTTCCAATACACCCTGACTATTTTTTTGATAAAATTCAACATCAAATTCCCAATTGTTCCATTTTGCGTTAGCACCAATCATTGAATTATTACTGCTTAATACGGGAAATTGGTGATTGCTCAAAACCCAGTAGCCATAATTTCTGCCGTACCGATCTTCATGATTTAGCTGCCTCAAAAATTGATAATACCTTCCAAATGATCCTTTTACAGAAAAAGGGGTATTTGATTTATGATAATTTACATCGATACTTGGCGAAAAATAGAAGTTCTTTTCATAAAAATTTAATCTGCCTCCAATATTAAAAGTCCAGTCGTTCGTATGTTGGTTTAACTCAACGAAAGCTGCGGATTGCAAAGCTTCATTTTGACCAGTTAAGGGCTTAATTCTATCTTGTTTGATATCGTAATTAACTTGATTATTAGTCGTTTGAAGGCCATAAATCCAAGATTGTGTCTTTGAAACAGTATATCGGCTAATCCATTTTAAATCCTGGCCGGCCACTTTATTAAAATGGGTATTTTCAAAATTAAAAATCTTATCTACTTTTCTATCCTCAACAAATTTAAAATCATTGATTATACTGGCATTATTTTGAAATTCAGTGATGGAAACATGAAGGGTATGTTGCCAGTTTTCAGATGGATTAAAATTCCATAAAAGGGAAGAACCCATATTATTCCAATCTGCTAATTCCTTAAAATATTCCTTGCGATAATAGTAAGATTTTCCAACTTCCGTTTTAATAGATTTGTTATAGGAGTAGTCCATCTCGTCATAGCCATAAAAAAAGGCTATTTGAAGCTTTTGCTTGTCACTTATTTCCCAATTCCATTTACCCTGAAGGTCATGAAATTTAAAATTTGGATTATAAGCAGCTATTTCCTTGGTAATCGTTGCATTGGGATCCAAAGGTTTTACAATTGGGGTAACAATTTGTTCCTGAAGAGCACCAAATAATTTCGAATCACCAAGATTTCCATAAGTGGTTCTTCCGGATAATAAAATAGTTTGTTTAGGAGCGATTTGCCCTTGAAGGACCGCTTGAGAGGTCAGTAAATTACTACTTATTTTCCCTGATAACTTAATATTTTCTGGAGGAGACAAGGTATTCATCTCTATGATCGAGGCAGTTTTTCCTCCGTAAGAAACAGGTAAGGCATTTTTAAATAATTTCACCTCTTTGATGGCATCTGAATTTACCAGACTAAACATGCCTGAAAAATGGGTCACGTTATATAGTGTTATACCATCAAGAATAAGGAGATTTTCATCGCCATTGGAGCCTCTTACCTTTAACTCGGCAGACAAATCATCAGTTGATGAAATGCCGGGTAATTGTTGAAGGCTGCGAAGTATATCATTTCCGGCAGCAAAAGAGGGCATTTTACCCCAGAAGCTGGGATGTAAATGAGAATAAATGCCACTTGATTTATTGGTTAAGCCAGGAATTTTCGCACTGATTTCTATAAGCGGTAATGCGCTTAATTTTGGAACTAATCTTAGGATAACATCCTCTTTATTTGTCGAAAATGTCAATATTTTAGATTCATACCCAAGATATCTGAAAGTAACAGGACGGTTTATGTTCACATTTAGGTTGAACCTACCGTTTTCATCTGAGGAAAAACCCTCCCCATTTTCTCCAACTACATCACCAAAAGGCAGTATTTCCCCTGTCCAGGCATCTATTAATTTACCCTTTATTTTAACGGTAGTTAGTTCAGGGGGAGTCTCTACTTTTGTTACAGTTCTTTTTCTCAGAAGGATTTGACCGTCCAATGCCTGAAAATATTCTAAGGGAAGGGAGGCGCTTATTAATTGGAGGGCACTATGAATATTTTCAGTTGCCAGAATTTTTTTATTCAGGCTGAGCGTTTTTATCATTTCGGGGTCATATCCAAATTTTATATTGAATCTAACTTCAAGAAGAGGTAAAACCTTGGTGAGTAAAATGTCGGGTTGGTTAGATTGCGCATTCACAAAGGAAGAGCAAATCCCCAAAAAGAGGAATAGAAAAATAAATATCCTTGTTTTGATAGATGTTAGTCTATTCAACATCTGATTTTTGTACAATATATTTACCATCCTTTTTTTCAGCTTTCAAGTTTAGTGGCCATAATATATTAAAAAGGGCAGATGCTATGTTTTTATTGTCAAAAGAAGTGGTGATAACCCTGTTTTCCTCAGTTTCAGGTAAATGAATAACCACATTATACTGTCTTGATAATTCCGCAAGAACCTCTTTTAATGAGGCATTTTGAAAATAGAACGACCCATTGCGCCATTGTAAACCCTCATTAAAAGCAGTTGGTTGAGCATCCTGCAATATTTCACCTGGAAGTTTAGCTGTTTTTTTTCCTTTGGTAAGATAAACGGCTTTAAATTGATCACTAACTTTTACCTTTCCGGTGTAGCAAAATACCGATAATTTTTCATCTCTGCTTCGGACATTGAAGCTAGTACCCAGAACAGTTACGGTTCCTTCCGTTGTAACCACAGAAAACGTAATACCTTTTGATACTTTAAAATAGGCTTCACCAGTTAGTTGGACTTTCCGACGGGTATTAAACCTATTACCACTATAAACAACCTTAGTTCCAGCGTTTAATGTAACCTGAGAATTATCTGGTAGGGTTACTGTAGTAATTTCACCATTTTCTGTTTTAAAGGTTTCAACCTGGGGTAAAAGACCAATAACCAAAAATATAAGGACAGCAGCAGCTGAAGCGGCGTATAAAAAGATGGATCTGAAAGGACGTATTCTTCCTTTTTCAATGGTTGCCTTATCTATATTATTCCAGATTCCATCGAGGTAGGTCTTTTCAACGGGTGAATCATTTGAGCTGAAATGCTCAATTAATTTCTTTGCGGCCGCAGTATCTTCCATTATTTCGGGATTTTGTCGTATTTTTTCTTTCCAATCACTGGCATCTTGCCAGGAATTGTTATTTACCCAGCGAATGAAAGATTCATCCTCTACAATCTCTTTAAATGAAGGTAATCGTTCTTCCATAGCTTATTGTGAAAAAAGTTCATCTAAATATTTACTTCTGTTTTGAGCATTGTAAACCATCTTACAACTCCCATTCCCACTTTGCATCATACTTGTACAGGTACCATCTTTATTTGTCGCATCCAAATGTCGTCGATTCAATGCACAGTGGCCCAGTTCATGAAAAATAACATATTCCTTTTCTGTCATATTAGCAGTTTCCCAAAATAACCTGTCAATCATCAGGTGTTTTTCACCGGAAGTTAATTGATTACATCTGCCTAAAACACCGTCGGTTTCAACATCAATTATTTGCCCTATAATATCTTCCATATTTATATTTTGGCCCCTTGATGAACCTTCCTTTTTAAAAGATTCAAAGAAAAAAGTTAATCTTTCGTCCACTTCAAGTGCTATTAAATTTTCTTCTTTCTGACAAGAAAGAAATGAAATAAACAAGAATGGGAACAAATGAATTTTTTTCATTAAAAATATTTACGCAGTTAATTATATGTTAAGAAGCAATAAAATGGAATTTTGTACTCATTCTTCAGGACTATTTTAAAAATAAAAAAATAAGTACGAAAATAGATATCATACTTTTCCTTAAAGCCTCCAATGCGCGGGTGACCAAATTACGGGCAGACTGGTAATTTAGGCCCATAATTTCAATTATCTGATCATAATCCATTTCACTGTGAAACTTAAGGTACAAAATTTCTTGTTGCCGGCTACTCAATTTACTTATGGCAGCGGTTAGTTCTTTTGAGCGCAGTTCCGTCTCCTCATTTTCGATCCAACTATTTTCCACGGAGAAAGAAATGTCGTTTTTAATATCGGTTTCAGGATCTAAGGTTTGGGTTTTAAGACTTTTATTAAGATCCTTTATTAGCCTACGTCTAAAAGAAACATATAAATATTTTCTAATGTGATCTGTTTGCCCTATGGTTTCCCTGGTTCGCCATAATTCTACAAAAAGATCCTGGAGGCTATCTGCAATAAGTTCTTTATCGGCGGTAAATTTTTTGCCATATTTGGCGAGAGCCTCCGCTTCATTTCGGAAAATCGATTCAAGGGCATTTTTATTTCCCAACTTTAGTTGTTGCCAAAGTTGGGTATCATCCGAAAATGTATTTGGCATAATAATAAGGCGTCAGAAGTAATGGTTTCAAAAGGAATTTGGTAAAATTAAAAATATTTTAATTAAAGTGAGTACAAAATAAACGGAGCCGCCTTATCTAAGTATTATAAACAATATTCCAGAACACAAAAAGTAAAATTATGTTAAATCAAATGTTTAAATTAGGAAGTTTGGTAGCCATTTGTGGTACCCTTTTATTTACAGGTTGTGAGCAAATGGATGCTGATATTGCTTTGAGTGAAGATTTCAACCCAATAGAGAGGCTGGCATTTGGAGTGGCGGGACATGAGGGAGCTGGACCTAGAGGTCATGGTGGTGGAGAAAAAGGGGGACCCGGTGGTTTTGGAAAATGTTTCGACATTGTTTTTCCAGTTACCGTTATTTATCCTGACAAATCAACCAAAGAGGTTGCCAGTAAGGAGGCCTATATGACCTTGATTAAAACCTGGAAAGAAGCAAATCCTGAAAGTAAGGAAAGACCTACGCTAGCTTTTCCTTTTGAAGTTACCTTGGAAGATGGCAGCACGGCTACCATTGAAAATGAAGATGGATTAAAGACATTAGCGTTGAGTTGCCGTCCACAAGGTGGACCAAAAGGAGGCATTTGTGGCGGTTGTTTCACTCCCGTTTTTCCTTTAACTATCTCATTCCCTGATGGTACATCAAAAGTAGCAGCATCAGCTACAGATTTTAAAGCTCAATTAGATGCATGGAGAGCGGCCAATTCAAGTGCAACGGGGCATCCTCAGATTACCTTTCCTTACTCTGTAAAATTGAAATTAGACAGTAGTATCGTTGTGTTAAAAAATGCTGATGATTTGAAAGCGCTGATGGCAGCTTGTAAAGAAGAAAGACCTCACAGACCTTCTTGCTTCAGTGTCGTATTTCCTGTGACCATTGTTTATCCAGGCGGTAAAGAGGAGAGTGCTACAGATCAAAAAGATTTTGTTACCAAAGTGAGAGCCTGGAGAACGGCTAATCCTACCGCAACGGGGCGTCCCGAAATGAAATTTCCATTAACGGTGAAATTTACAGACGGAACAACCAAAGTGGTCAATTCAAAAGAAGATTTAAAAACTACTGCCAGTGCATGTAAAGGTTAAATAGGTTTTTGTAAAATTAATGTGCTTTTGAGAGGCTGCCTAACAAGGTAGCCTCTTTTTGGTGTACAACTTTATACTTCCCTTATAGGGATATTTTCAGGGTCTCCATTTAAAAGATTTTTCATCTATGGCTCTCATGGTACACAAAATACCGTCTAAATGGTCATACTCATGCTGTAATAACTCTGATAAGTCGTCTGTCATATTCCATTCCTGGGTTTGCCAATTTTCATCTAAATATTTTATTGTCAAATTTTTATGTCTTTTTACTTTGACCAAAAGGTTCGGAAAACTCATGCAGTCATCCCAAAGTTCAAACATTTCTTTACTCAAAAAGGTGAATTCAGGATTTATAAAAACGATTGGTTTGTCAATATTCATGTAAATCAATCGCTTCATAATACCTAATTGTGGTGCAGCAATGGCTCGTCCGAAATTATATTTTTCTCTGATTTCCTTCATTACATTGTGCAAGTCTGCTACCCAACCCTTAACTAAAGGTAATTCTGATGGCAAAACTGGTTTACAAACTTCGTAGAGTAAAGGATTGCCTAATTGTAATAAGTTTTCTAATCGTTTCATATATTTTCACAACTAAAAGTCAATTTAATAATTCATAAAGTTCCGATAAAAGGAGTAGATCTAAAAATTAAATTTTTTCTGAAAATGTGGCTTAAGGGGAATGACTATAAATAGTAAATGCGAATCAAAGTAGTTATTTTTGTAAAACTTTAGTTTTTGCTACTGAGCCCTAATTAGCTGAAAAGTAATTAAATCGCGAGTCAACGCAAAAAAATATTATGATTATTAAAAGAACCATTTTTTCCTGCCTCATTATTCTGTTAACAGGCGCAATGTATTTTCCTTTGCAAGCTCAACAAAAAAAAGGTACGACCCTTGCTAACTTTTCTGGCGAGTGGAAATCTAAAGAATCAATAAGTATGGGGGGAAATATTTATTGCGCGTATTCATTGGACGACCGAATGTCTTCTAAAACAATGAAAATAGCAAATCAGGCAAATTTTCTTACCATAGAAACAGCAAATTTGTCTGCTGGGTTAGCTCTGACAACAAGCCATGAAAAACTAATATTCGATGGTAAAGAAAGTCAAGTTAATTATGGCCCAGGAATAGAAAAGAAGTTTACCGTAAAATGGACCGCTGATGAACAAACTATGACGGTTAACTCAATTTCCTATCAGGGTCAAGTCATTCATTACGTTACAGAAGTCTGGAAATTGAGCAGTGATGGTAAGTCTATTTCTGTTCAGGCAAATGCGAAATCAAACGTTTGGGATGAAGAGCGTTCCTGGAAGACCGAATTCGAAAAAACTAATTAGTTTTTAAATCTACATTAAATACCCTTATAATTTTATTAAACCGTTGAAGTCTAATGTTTTGTTCCTGAGCAAAAGGCCATTAATGAACTAGCGCATTTTCTTCTCTTACAATTCTTTCAACCGCTTCGTGTAAATCATTATTGATTTTATACCTTCCATTGTTTTGAAAATTGAATTTTTTGAAGAAAATATCTGGTTGTAATTTTATTACGACATTATATAAAAATTCCTCTAAAAAAGAGGGGTTAATTGAACCAATGTCATCAGGTATAGCTATAGTAATTGTTTCACATTCAGCTTCAAGAATATCAATCTTAGAAGCTTCACGAACTTCTATACCTCTATCTCTACCTGTAAACACCCTGCTGTTTGGCGTTCTGTAGGTTTGTAGATCGATTATTTTATGAGTATTCATTACTTGCTTGTTCTGAGTTTGATTCCTTAATACAGATTTTCGCTGAAATTATTGTTCCAGGAAAATAATATACTGCAATGTTAAGCTACTTTTTGTCAGGTTTCTTTATAATATCGCCATTTTGGTGAAAGTCATCATTTAAAATTTGCGGTTATGCTCGCCTTGTTTAAGCCATGGGCTACAGCAAATGGATTTTTTTGAATTTCAAATACATAATTCCCCTTCTATCTGAACAACTTTTTGGTGAGTTAAAAAATAACTAAAAAAATAGTTACAAATGTTTTGTAACTAAAAAAATAGTTGTAAATTTGTTTCAACGAAAGGCAAAAGAAATACAAAACGGATGAAAAAATTAACGCAAGCGGAGGAGCAGGTAATGCAGGTCATTTGGAATTTGTCGGAAGGCGGATTTTTAAAGGATATCATCGAACTGTTGCCAGAGCCTAAGCCGCACTCGAATACCGTGGCAACGCTATTGAAGATTTTGGTGGAGAAGGGTTTTGTCCAAATCTCCAATCCCAATCGGAATAATCTGTATTCCGCGAAGGTATCGAAACTAGATTATTCTGGTCAACGAATGGCTGGTTTGACAGAATCATTTTTCGAAGGGTCTTACACTAATGTGGTGTCCTATCTATTGGATAAGAAGCAGATGTCAATTGAGGATTTAGAACTCTTATTGCACAATTTAAAATCGAAAGGCGATGAATAAGATCGAACTTTTTATGTATTTGTTGAAGTCGATGATTTTGTCGGGGATTTTCTTTGGGTACTATACGCTTTTCCTGAAGAACACGATTTACCACGCTTACAATCGTTTTTATTTGTTGGCTTCGATGGCTTTGAGTTTAGCGATTCCCTTCTTTAAACTTTCGATGTTTAGCGTAACGGAGGAACAAGCCGCAGGAGCAAAACAGCTGTTGATTTATTTGACTCAACTTCCCGCGTCACCAGTGCAGGAAGCATATATCGACTGGGAAATCATAGTTATTGCCGTCATTAGCAGTTTATTTGTGTGTTATTTGGTCTATTCGGTGGTAAGGATTTTCCGATTGAAAGCAATGAATAGTAAAACCCAGATGGGCGAATTTACCTTCATCGAAACGGATCTGGACGAAGCTCCCTTCTCGTTTTTCTCGAATCTTTTTTGGAAAAAATCAATTTCCATTGAAGATGAATGTGGTAGAAAAATATTGCAGCATGAGCTCTCTCACATTCGAGAGAAACACTCCTGGGATCGCCTTTTTTCTCAAGTTATATGTTCCGTTTTTTGGATGAACCCTTTCAACTGGATTATTCAAAAGGAATTGCAAAACATTCACGAATTTATCGCTGACCGCGATGCGGTGGGTACCGGAGAGGTGGATGCTTTTGCCAAAATGCTCTTACAAACTTATTACGGTAATCATTTTTTAAACCCGAGTCACTCATTCTATTATTCATCCATTAAACGAAGAATTATTATGTTAACAACATCAAATGTTCCTAAATACGCCTACTTAAGAAAGGTAGCTGTATTACCTATGTTGGCCTTTATTTTGGCCCTGTTTTCCATCCAGTTAAGTGCGCAAGAAGCCAAAGAGAATAAAGCAGAGTCACAATCGACAGCGGCAAAACAGCAAAAACAAGCTAAGATTGATAAGAGACAAGCTAAGATTGATCAAAAACAAGCCGTGATTGATCAAAAACAAGCAAAGGTAGACTATGAACTTGCTATGCTAGACCAAGGAATTTTTTTAACTCCTTCTGACATTAAGTCGATGAATGTGGACACCAATAAGCTGGAAATTAGAGGGACTCGCAACGGAAAAGATGTAACAGTTACCGTGAACGGACCTAATGAAAACACAACGCTTATAGGGAACATCGAATTGAAGCCTTCCTCTGGCCAAAAAGATAATCCACTCATTGTTATTGATGGTGTCATTTCTTCCGACATAAATTTAAAAGATATCAACCCCAACAACATTCTATCCATCAATGTCTTGAAGGGCGAAAAAGCCACAGCGAAATACGCAGAAAAAGGGGCTAATGGAGTAATTGAAATTACTACTAAAAAGCAATAACAACGAGGAGTTTTAAAAATGATTTAGTATGATGTGATAGGCGGTGAATTTCACCAGCCTATTACCTTTTATTATGGTTGCCGTATTTAAAAAAGCAGAAGTCCGCGAGGACTTAATATTCGTTAAGGATAATATGGATAGATTTCGCCAGATTTTACACATATTTAGTTTACTTCGCCAGGCTTCCTTTTATTGTCCTAAGGTTATAAATTTTAATTATCTTTATAGTAAATAATGAATCTTATGAAAAGAGCTTTTGTTGATGTTAATATATATGCATCAAGAAATATGTCTAAGGATAAGAATATTGATTACCAATTTTGGTTTGATAAAACTATTCAAGAAAAATTGGCTGCTTCAGTTACGATGATTGAACTTTCTTTTAATACCAAGGATTTTGTCAAAAATAAGGTTGATCGTAATCAACTTTCATCCTATAAAAGAGCCATTTAATGAATATTTTTAATAACGATTTTAAAGACTTCATTTTATATTTAAACCAATATGAAGTTGAATACATAGTTGTTGGAGGATATGCAGTTATAATAAGAGGATATAGCAGGTCAACGGGAGATATTGATATTTGGGTAAATAAAACGGAAGAAAATTTTATTAAACTACTAAAAGCTATAAAGGCATTTGGCCTCCCTGAAATTGCCATTAAGAAAGAAGAATTTTTTTCAGACAATTTCGATGTTTTTGCATTTGGCAAACCCCCTTATTCAATTGAAATAATGACAGCTGTAAAAGGTTTAGATTTTATTAGCACTTACAATAATTCCACAATTGAACAAGTAAATGAAACTCCCGTTAGAATAATACATTTACAAAATTTATTAGAAGCTAAAAAAGCGGCTGGTAGAAATAAAGATTTAAATGACATAGAGAATTTACCTTCAATTTAGCCTTAATTCAACATTTCTGCGCGACATTTATCACTCTGGACTTATCCTATTTAATTTTTTCACTAAAATCTCTCCATGGCTGAATTTACTATCGCATCAAATTCCGCTTGTGTAATGTAGACAGGGGTATAGGTACCATTCCAGTTTTTGATATTCTTATAAAAAGAACGCAGATGATTTCTACTACCTTTGTTTAAGAAATCATAGACTAATCGAACATCCTGATTGTTCGTTACCTCTAACGAACTATTCAAATCACTTATATCTAAATCTTCAATGGTAGCACCAACTTGATAAGCAGCTAATAAACTTACTCTCCCTTGACTAACTAATTGGTTATAAAGTAATTGCAAAGTGGTATTAACAAATACTCCTCGGGCATTTGTTACCAAAGGATCGGTTAAATTATATTTTTTAATAATCGATAACATCGCCTCCATGTGACTCAATTCACTGTTTGGGATATTTTGAAAAACACTTACTCCATAGATATCAAACATTGTCTGATACACATCGTAGGCTAATTTTTCTTCCTCTCGGATAAAAAGGATACGTGCTTTTTCAGCATCATCTAAAGGTTCAGTTGGCAAATTAGATACTGTTTGCTGCATAGTCGCTAAACTTGCTGTCATATTTACTTGAGTCGGAATTATTGGGTCATCGTTTTGTGTACAACTTGCCAATCCAATCACCAGTGCAAAAGCATAGAACTTCATGTTTAATTGTTTCATGTTTTTTGTTTTTCCAAAGGTGATGTTTAATAAATATCCCACAGGTGATGAAAATCATAAAAACCCGAAATTGATTTAAATCATCTTTTTCGAAAAACCCCTCTTGATATTCCCTCATTAAGTAAACTTGCAGTTTTCTGCTTAAGAAAAAAATAAAAGACTACTACACCAAATAGGTGTTAACAACCGATTTCTTCACTCAGAATAGAAGCGGTATCAAGCATCTCAATGTATTTGATTGGCTGTTTGCAGATTTGGTTTGTGAATTCCTGCCATTGAAGCTTAAAATTCCATACTTAATAAAACAAAAAAGCCGATCAATTCAGATCGGCTTGCTCCCAACCTTCAAACTTAGCATGAATAATGAGTTTAGCCATTTTTTGATGCCAAAAGAATTAATAGCATGATAAAAATGAAATAGAAAATATTCATCCTGACTACACCGGATTTAACTGTTTATCAAGGGACGCTATCCCCATTTGTTGCAATAAACTTTGAAAAGTATCCATAGATAGTGATCCGTTCGCCAGTTTTTTTCGGAAAGATGCCGCACCGGATTCACTGAAAATAAAATTTTGACTTCTCCATAAATTCAAGACCAATGGAATACGTTTTAGAATGGTTAAGAGGGTAATTAAGTCAGCACAGGTAGTGTCAACATTTTCATCCGTATTTGCCAAATCAACTAAACCAGCGTAAATTTTTTCATTGGCGAGTTGCGTTAGTTCTGGTATTTCCATTATTTCAAATTTCCAGTCTCTCATAATTTGAAGAATGGATTGAACCTGTTTAAGGTCCATATCCCTGGATAATAATTGATTTTTAAATTCAATATTATAGATATGGGCAGCGGTATCTTTAAATGGGGTAGGAATAGGCATGTCAATTTCCTTTAATCCCAACATTAGGGGATAGGTTTCCTGAAACATTCCTCTAAAGGTATATTCAACAGATTTAAGACTTTGTTGATTAATCTGGTCCACTATTTTCCTTTTTTCATCACGGAAAAGATGCCAGAATGAAAATCTTTCCCCGCCACAATAGTCTTGCATAATACCTATAACTCTCCCTAAATCAGTACCTTTAATGGCGGCATCAATTTTATTTGTCATTTTTTCAAATATCTCCACAGGCATATCCAGAGAAATCTGTCCATATAGGTTATACTGACCAAGATAAAGGACCACAAAGGCAAATTCTTTGACTTTAAAGGTCGTTTGAGAAACTATGAGTGTTCTTCCGGCAGCGATGGCGTGCGTACCTGATTTCCAACGATTAAAATTCAAACTTTTCATTTGATAACTGAAGAGAATCAACTCTTCAGGATAATCTTCAAAAAGAGAGGAAGCTGCATAGTGCATACCCACTCTTTCCAATGAAACGGCAGCAGGAATTACATTTTTCTCATAGCTAACAGAACCATTTTCATACACATTACTTGGTATTTCTTTCAATTTTTGAAGAAATAAATCCCTGAATTGGTAAGAAGTCACTTGCTCAGCGTAATGCATGGCTCGATGGGCATATTGTAAAATCTGATCTGTTTCCAATCCGGAAATTTCATCAAAAAACCAACCGCAACTCGTAAACATTAACAGCGTATGTCGCTGCATTTCCAGTAACCTCAATAATTTGACTTCCTCCTCATGTGTCAAAGATCGTGTGGCATGTTTTTCAAAAAAAGATTTTATGGACGATGATTTTCTATGTAAAATCACTTCTATATAGTCATTTCTGGCTGACCAGGGATCGCTCAGTAAACCAGCAGTTTCCTTTTCAAAAATGGGAATAAGATTATCTCTAAGGTCATTTAAAATATCCCGGAGCGGCCTTCGCCATTTTTGATTCCAGGCATTATTTCCTCCGGTATGGCACCCACAATCGTCCTGCCAGCGATCCACGCCATGAACGCAACTCCAGGAACTATTTTCATGAATTTGTGCCTCATAAAGGGGAGGATTCTCCGATAAATACTGCCCGTAATTGGTAAGAGTTACGTTTTCATTGTGCATCAATGAATCAAAACAGGCCGCCAAAGCCATTTCTCCAAATTGATGGTGGTGCCCATAGCTCTCACCATCGGTGGCAATGTGACTAAGTTGAGGCTCATCATTTGCATCGAAAACACGAATCATTCTTTCGGCAAAGGATTTTCCGTCATTCAACAAGCCATTAAAAGCGACCGATTGAGCGATACCACCGTCATAAAAGAAAAGAGTAATCGATTTACCTGAAGGCAATTTACATAAATAGGCATTCCTTGGATCTATATTATCATGAGAACAGGTTGTCCATTTTTCATCAGTCAATTTCCTGAACGCTTTACCTTGTCTGGGCGCCAATATGGTATAAAGTATATTATTTTCTGCCAGCATTTCCAGGGTTTCTGTATCAACCGCTGTTTCTGCCAACCACATACCCTCGGGTTTCCGTTGAAAACGAGATTCAAAATCACGAATACCCCATATAATTTGTGTCTCCTTATCACGCTTATTTGCCAGCGGCATGATAATGTGATTATACACCTGAGCGATAGCAGAACCATGACCGTTATAATAGGTAAGGCTCTGTTTATCAGCATCTAAAATAGCTTGATATGAGTTTGGGTCAAACTTTTCCATCCAGGCAAGGAGCGTTGGACCAATATTAAAACTCATGTAGGTATAATTGGAAACGATCCCTTTTATTTCTTGCTTATGGTTAAGCAATCTCGCCGCAGAATTTGGAGCATAACACTCAAAATTTATTCTTTCATTCCAATTGTGGAAAGGAGCCGCTGATTCCTGATATTCGATTTCGCCTAACCACGCATTTTCGCGCGGAGGCTGGTAAAAATGTCCGTGAATACAAACGAATTTTTTCAGGTCTGATTTTAACATAAAATTTTGTAATATTGAGGTTGTAAAAGTAATCACCCATGCGTAAACTATCCTTATTATTATCCTTATTTTCTTTATTTCTTTTTAATGGTCTTTTTTCGCAGGCTCCTGAGAAATGGAATTCAGCTAAAATTTACCATGAAATTCAGAAACTTAATTTCCTTGGTTCAGTCCTTTATCTGGCTGCTCACCCCGATGATGAAAATACGAGGCTCATCACCTATCTCGCAAATCATGGAAAAGCAAACACTGCCTATTTGTCATTAACCAGAGGAGATGGCGGTCAGAATTTAATCAGCCCGGAGATAAGAGAATTGTTAGGATTAATAAGAACCCAGGAATTATTGGGCGCCAGGCAAATAGATGGGGGAAAACAGTTTTTTTCCAGAGCAAATGATTTTGGATTTTCTAAAAACCCGGACGAAACTTTCAGGATTTGGGAAAAGGAGAAAGTCATGGAAGATTTAATTGCCGTGATAAGATATTGGCAACCCGATGTTATCATTAATAGGTTCGATCACAGAAGCCCCGGGAAAACGCATGGTCATCATACTGCCTCGGCTATGTTGGGTGTTGAAGCATTTGATATGGCTGCCGATCCAAAGGTTTTTCCAAATCAGTTGAGTCGTTTACCCCTTTGGCAACCCAAAAGATTATTTTTTAATACTTCTTGGTGGTTTTATGGAAGTCAAAAGGCATTTGACGAAGCGGATAAGAGTAAATTGCTTCAATTTGAAGTAGGTGTTTATTATCCTTTATTGGGCAAATCAAATAATGAAATTGCCGCAGAAAGCCGGAGTATGCACAAAAGCCAGGGTTTTGGTTCTTTAGGTGTAAGAGGGTCGGAAACTGAATATCTGGAATTATTAAAGGGAGATTTACCTGAAAATAATAATCTTTTCGCAGGTATAAATACTACCTGGAGTAGGGTGAAGGGAGCAGAAAAGGTGGGTGCCTTATTAAAAAAGGTGGAAAGTAATTTCTCCATGCAGGCGCCATATACCGTTTTACCCGATTTGTTACTAGCCTTAAAAGAGTTGGAAAAATTACAGGATAGTTATTGGAAAAGGGAAAAATTAAAAGATATTAAGCTCATTATCAAGCAATCTTTAGGTCTTTTTCAGGAGGCAGTAGCCATGGAATCTGCAGCTACACCAGGTGAAAATATCAAAGTTCAGCTGGAGTTCATTCATAGAAGCCCGGTCAAAGTTACCTTGCAGTCTTTACAAGTTTTACCCACAAGCATGGATACTGTAATGGGCATGGAGCTGGCAAATAATAAGGGTTTCAAATTATCAAAGCAAATTCAGGTACCTAAAAATATTCAATTAACTAGTCCCTACTGGTTAATTGACCAATGGAATTTAGGTGTTTATACCGTAAGCGACGAAAAATTAAGAGGTTTACCTGAAACGCCAAAATCATTAAAAATAAAAGCAAATTATCTGATTGAGGGCATTCCTTTTTCACTGGAATCTGATATTGTGTATAAAATAGATGATCCGGTGGCTGGCGAAGTCTATCAGCCTTTCGAAATTATTCCTGCCATAACAGGTAGTTTTCAGGAATCTGTCAATGTGTTTGCTAATAGAGATAGCCAAAGATTAGAGGTAATAGTGAAGGCAAATAAGTCAACCCTTTCAGGTTTGGTTACGCTGGATGTTCCAAACGGCTGGACCTTTTCTCCAATAGAACAAGTGGTTCAATTTGGAAGGAAAGGAGAAGAGAAAGTACTCTCCTTTTGGGTAACACCTCCTTCGTTTCAGTCAGAGGGAAATGCACGCGTTTTGATGAAAGCGGACGGTGAGGTGTACGACAAAAAAATACTGATTATTAAGCATGCCCACATACCTGCGCAAACCGTATTGCTCTCGTCCAATGCAAAGTTAGTACGCATAGACCTTGAAAAATCGGGAGATAAAATAGGTTATCTTATGGGGGCAGGTGACGTGGTGCCCGCCAGCCTCTCTCAAATGGGTTTCCAGGTGACGATGTTAAATGTAAATAATCTGACGGAGGACAATCTGAAATCTTTTGATGCCGTGGTCTTGGGTGTAAGAGCTTATAATACCGTTGAAGGCATTGAGTTCAAACAAAAAGCACTATTCAAATACGTCGAAAATGGAGGTAATCTGATTGTTCAATATAACACAACGGGCGATTTAAAGGTAACGGAAAAGGAATTAGCTCCTTTCCCAATGACGCTTTCCCGGGAAAGAATTACTGACGAAGATGCCCCTGCAACATTGTTGGTCCCTAATCATAGCATATTGAATTTTCCAAATAAAATAAGCGAAAACGATTTCAAAGGTTGGGAACAAGAAAGAGGTTTATACTTCCCTGGAAAATGGGATTCCGCTTTTACTCCCATTTTAAGGTTTAACGATCCCGGGGAAAAACCAATTGATGGTGCACTTTTGGTTGCAAAGCATGGTAAAGGCTATTACATATATAGTGGTCTTTCCTTCTTCAGAGAATTACCTGCCGGGGTGCCAGGCGCTTTCCGCTTATTCGCAAATATGATTTCAATGGGTAAAGAAATAAAGCCATGATGAATACCGAAAATGAATCGTCACTTCCCGAAAAATTTAACGAGGATGTGCCACCCATACTGGGGACGTGGAATAAATTATACCTGTTTGTATTGGTTTTCCATGCCCTGCTCATCATTCTGTTTTATTTATTCACGAAAGCTTTCTCTTAAATAAATTGTCATGGCTTTAATCGATTGGATTGTACTGGTAGGGACTATCGCTGGCATTATCATTTATGGTATCTGGAAAACACGACATGTCAATACGACGCAGAGTTATCTTCAGGGTGATCACGATCTAAAATGGTGGTCAATTGGCCTATCCATTATGGCCACTCAGGCAAGTGCTATTACATTTTTATCGACTCCTGGCCAGGCCTATGAAGACGGTATGGGTTTTGCCCAATTTTATTTTGGTCTGCCTTTAGCTATGGTCATTTTATCTGTTTTTGTCTTACCCATCTATTATAAGTTAAAAGTCTATACGGCTTATGAATATCTGGAAGGACGATTTAATTTAGCAACAAGAACATTTACAGCTATCTTATTTTTGATTTCAAGAGGATTAGCGGCAGGCCTTACCATATTTGCGCCAGCTATTATTATTTCTACGATACTTGGATGGCAATTAAACCTGACCATTTTAATTTTAGGAGCTGGTGTTACCTTATATACCGTTTCTGGGGGTACAAAAGCAGTCAGCGTAACCCAATTTCACCAGATGGTCATAATTTTGGCTGGTATGTTTGTTGCAGCCATAGTACTTGTTTACAAACTCCCCGAGAATGTAGGTTTTACCGATGCCGTGCGCTTTGCAGGTTCCATGAACAAATTGCAAGTAGTTGATTTTTCATGGGACCTTTCCAACAGATATACTTTCTGGTCGGGGATGATTGGAGGTGTTTTCTTGTTTTTAAGTTATTTTGGTACGGACCAATCGCAGGTTCAACGGTATTTATCGGGAAAAACGCTGACGGAAAGTAGATTGGGGCTGATGTTCAACGGATTACTAAAAGTCCCCATGCAGTTTTTGATATTATTTGTAGGTATTTTAGTTTTTGTCTTTTTTCAATTCAATAAAAGTCCTTTACATTTTAATGAAGGAAATACTAATGCCATAAAGAAAAATGACAGCTATGCTCTTCAGTATGAGGCGTTAAATAAAGAACACGAAACCTTATTTGAAAGAAAAAAAGAGGTGATTCACCAATATATCAGCCAGTTAAAAACGGGAGACGAAAAAATGATTGCCGCGGGAAAAGCGCAGGTAAATCAGGTGATGAAGGAGGAAAAAGAGTTAAGAGTAGAAGCTGGAACTCTCATTAAAAAAGCATTGCCAGCAGCATCCATAAAGGATACAGATTATGTTTTTATCACATTTATACGTGATTTTCTTCCCGTAGGTATTGTTGGACTACTTTTAGCGGTTATTTTTTCTGCATCCATGTCTTCCACCTCCTCTGAATTAAATTCTTTGGCAACCACCACCGTCATTGATATTTATAAAAGGTCATTTATAAAAGACCAAACGGATCAACATTACCTGTTTGTATCCAAGGCATTTACCTTATTGTGGGGTGCGATAGCCGTTGTATTTGCCCTTTCAGCCCGGTTATTTGAAAATCTGATTCAGGCCGTGAACATAGTTGGTTCCCTTTTTTATGGCACCATTCTGGGCATATTTTTAGTAGGCTTTTTCATGAAAGCGGTAAAGGGTCAGGCTGTTTTTATAGCAGCTATTGCCACAGAATTAATCATCCTACTCTTATTTTATCTGAATGAAACGGGTACACCTATTTCCTTTGGAGGGAAAGAAATGGTGGTAAATATTGGCTATCTCTGGTTGAATCTCATCGGATGTAGTTTAGTCATGATTGTTTCATTTATTTTAAATAAAATATTGGTTCCTGCCTCAAAAAAATTGTAATTAAGACGGAAAAAGGTTATTTTGAGTAAAAATAATATCCGTGGAAGTAAATAATTTGAGAAGTAGAAACTGGTTCGCCAGGGAAGGTAAGGATGGTATCATCTATAGGGCATGGATGAAAAACCAGGGGATACCCGCACATCATTTTGAAGGTAAGCCAGTCATTGGTATTTGTAATACTTGGAGCGAATTGACGCCTTGCAATGCGCATTTCAGAGAATTGGCACAAAAAGTTAAAAATGGCATTTACGAGGCCGGAGGTTTTCCCGTCGAGTTTCCCGTTATGTCAACAGGGGAAACTTTAATTAAACCTACCGCCATGCTTTATCGAAATCTGGTAAGCATGGACGTAGAGGAAAGTATTCGCGCAAATCCCTTAGATGGAGTAGTTCTACTTTGTGGTTGCGATAAAACGACACCATCTTTGGTTATGGGCGCTTGTAGCGTCGATATTCCAACCATAGTGGTCAGTGGAGGTCCTATGCTAACAGGAAAATATAAAGGGACAAATATTAGTACTTCCGATTTATGGCGTTTCAGTGAAGCCCAGAGGATGGGGGAGATCACTCAAAAGGATATGCAGGAGGTGGAAGCGGGTATGTGCCGAAGTGCAGGTCACTGTGGCGTCATGGGCACAGCCTCAACGATGGCTTGTATGGTGGAGGCTCTGGGTCTTACCCTGCCTGGAAATGCTGCCATTCCGGCCGTGGACTCCAATAGAAGAGTTTTGGCACATCATTCTGGTATGCGCATTGTCGAAATGGTAAAGGAGAATCTGACCCTTAAAAAAATATTGACCAGAGAGGCTTTTGAAAATGCGATTATTGTGAATACTGCCATTGGTGGATCCACAAATTTTGTTCTGCATTTATTAGCTATCGCGGGCCGTATTGGCGTCGATTTGACCTTAGATGATATGAATAATTTAGCAAAGGATATTCCGTTATTGCTGAATTTACAACCTTCCGGAGAATATTTCATGGAAGATTTTTACTACGCCGGTGGACTTCCAGCTGTCTTGAAAGAATTGGACAAACATCTTCGTGGACAGGTAATTACCGTTAATGGTCATACGATGAAGGAAAATTTCAGCTCTGCAAAATCGTATAATGATCGTGTTATCAGCCCTTTAGATCAACCCGTAAATACGGTTTCCGGCGTGGCCGTACTCAAAGGTAACCTATGTCCTGATGGCGCTGTGTTAAAACTCTCTGCGGCAAGTCCTGAATTGATGAAACATAAAGGTCAGGCGATAGTATTCGAAGATATTGACGATTATAAAAACAGGATTAATGACCCTGAGTTGCCAGCAACCGCTGACAGTGTGCTTGTACTTAAACAGGTAGGTCCAGTGGGTTATCCGGGCATGCCAGAGGTGGGAAATTTAGGTCTTCCTCCCAAATTATTGCTTGAAGGGGTAAGGGATATGGTTCGTATCTCTGACGGAAGGATGAGTGGAACAGGTTTTGGTACCTGCATTTTACACGTTTCGCCTGAATCAGCAGTTGGTGGCCCTTTAGCTATCGTACAAGACGGCGATTGGATTGAACTGGACGTTTCCGCGCGAAGTCTTAATTTGTTGATCAGTCAGGAAGAGATTAATGAGCGTTTGGCCAAAGCGCCTCAGTTTAACGGCATCGTAGATCGTGGATATGTTCGTTTACATCAAACGCACGTGGAGCAAGCCCACCTGGGAGCAGATCTTGATTTTCTAAAAGGAGGCTCAGGAAGTAAGGTAACGAGAGATTCACATTAATTAATTTTTTTATCTCTTTGAATAGATAGTTGGCTCACTGTTGATTGAATTTATGTCATTTCAATGTATTGAAATGATATGGTTGAAAATGTATTGGAAGATGGCTCTATTTTTGAAATATTGTCGGGTATCTTATTTGTCAAGATTGTGGTAGTTCCTTTTTACTGCCTTTTTCATAGAAACTTATAGAGAACTTTAGTATGAATATTCACAAAACAGCTCTTTTCTCCGGTAGATTTTTTTGCGCCTTGTATTTGATTTTCTTATTTGAATCCACGCTTTCAGGGCAGTATAAACCCAATATTATTTGGATTTCTGCAGAAGATATGAGCCCCAGATTACCGGCTTATGGCGATTCAACTATCAAAACACCACATATTTCCCGATTGGCAAAGGAAGGTATCATTTATGATCATGTTTATACTACCGCAGGGGTGTGTGCGCCAAGTCGAAATGCTATCATTACGGGGTCCTACCAAACTTATAATGGTGGACATAATATGCGAACCTTAAATAATACTTACCCGGAACAAACGGGTCTTCCCAAATCGTATAGTGCGGTCATGCCTGCTGAAATACGTTGTTTTCCGGAATATTTAAGGCAGCAAGGCTATTATACAACGAATAATAATAAAACAGACTATCAGTTTGAAGCGCCGCCAACCGCGTGGGACGAGGTTTCTAACAAAGCAACCTGGCGAAACAGACCCAAAGGAAAGCCATTTTTTAGTGTTTTTAATTTTAATACTACGCACGAATCGCAGATTTGGGCGAATGCAGATAAACCTTTGCGGGTTGATCCCTTAAAAGTGTTGTTACCTCCATTTTATCCTGATAATCTTGTCGCCCGAACAGAAGTAGCCAGGCATTATTCTAATATTTCTACCCTGGACGATGAAATAGGTGTGTTATTAAAAAAGTTGGAAGAGGATGGGCTGCTTGATAATACCATTATTTTTTTCTGGACAGATCATGGGGATGGTTTACCCTTCTATAAAAGAGAAATTTATAGGAGAGGGCTACATGTCCCGCTTATCATCAGATTTCCCAACGGAAAAGGAGGCGGTGTCAGAGATTCTCGTTGGATAAGTTCGATTGATTTTGCCCCGACCGTTCTCTCATTGGCGGGTATCAAAACGCCAATGGGTTTGGCAGGCATACCATTTTTAGGTAAATATGCTAAAACAAAGGGCAGAGAAATGGTTTTTGCCGCCAGAGATCGTCTTGATTCTCATTATGATAGGGTGAGAACGGTGCTTGCCCCAAAATATCAATATGTTAGAAATTATTTGCCTGAATTACCCCGATACATGGATTTGGAATACAGGAAACAACAACCATTAATGCGGAATATCCTAAAAATGAGGGACGAAGGTACCTTGACAGGTTTTCAAAATCTATGGTTTGAAAAAACTAAACCTAAAGAAGAATTATACGATTGGGAAAAGGATCCTTTTGAATTAGTTAATTTGGCTGATGACCCAAAATATGCAAGCATTCTAAAGAAAATGCGTCAGCAGATGGATGAATGGCAACAAAAATTCCCTGATAAGGGTGGGGTACCTGAAAAGGAGCTGATAAAAGAATGGTGGAATGGCGATAATAAGCCTCCCATCACCGCATTACCCAAGGTGACGAAAAAAAATGGAAAACTACAAATTATTTGCCCAACAGCTGCTGCCTCTATAGGTTGGAGAAATAAAGGGGAAAAAAGTTGGAATGTTTATATCGAACCTATAAATACGCCAACTCAAACCATAGAATATGTAGCCATGAGAATTGGATATGTATCGAGTGAAATAGGAACTTATTAACAGAATAGCAAATAAAGAAAGAGGCTACCCTGACCTGCAGGATAGCCTCTTTATTATTTATGGTCATATTAAAACAGAAAACCCAATAATGGCATTAAAGCCGGGTGCTACTATGCCAGAACTATAGGTTCTATACCTTTGATTCGTTAAGTTTTCAAGGCCAATATTTAAGGTGCTAGATTTAAAAACGGTAAACATTCCTTTCATGTTTAAGGTGTACCAACTGGGTGAATAGGGTTTTCCATTTTCATCTCTGGCATAAATGGCTGGTTTTTGGCGTTCCTCTTCATTTAAATTTTCATAAGGGACGGATGAACTATAAACAGCGTTTAGCTGAAGATTCATTTTTTCTTTTTTATAACCTAAAGTACTCAATCCAAAAGCTGGTGCTGCATGTCGGGAATTAGTTGTTGCGACATTGTTCAGTTCTTCTTTACCTATCTGGACATTATATCTGCTGGAGAGATAAAAACCCAATGGTAAATCGAGTTCAAACCCGGCATGAAAGCCATAAATTTCTGCAAAAGCGGCATTCTGTATGCTGTAAGCTTTACTCATTTTGCCATTATAAAGGATGCTATCTTTTCCATCCACTTTAGTTGCCCTGCGAACCATCGCATTTTGGAGATAAGTATAATATCCAGTAAGATCTATTTTTAGCGAATTTCCAATTAGTCTTGAAAGGTTAATTTCACCATTATAGGCTATTTCAGCCGTTAAATCAATATTGGGAACAACCACTTCACTCGATACAAAATCAAATAATTTACCCATATCATCTACATTGGGTGCCCGAAAACCTGTTGCTGCATTGAGGCTTATTTTGGTTTTTTCATCAGGTGAAATGACAAGTCCTGCATTTCCACTAATGGCTCCGTTCTGGATATTCGTTGTTTTAAATGCAAAAGGGAAAAAGGCAAGATTCTGCGAAAAATCAGCCTCCATGTTGAATAAATTATACCGAATACCCAGTTGTGCGGTATATTTTTTTGAAATAGGATATTGGTAGTTTGCAAAAATGGCGTAGCTATTCCACCGTGCCTGAGGATACCGGTCGGCGACTAAAATAGGTGCTTCTGTTTGTATGTTTTTAGCCGTTGCCTGAGAACTGACTTTGTTCCCAACAGATTCCAAACCATAATAAAGAATGCCTTTTTTAAACGTTTTTTTCAAATCGATATTGATAGAAAGGGCATTTACCTTTTCAACTTGCGTCCTTAATCTATATCTGTTGCTACCCGAAAAATTTCTGTCTATTCTGCTTTCTTCAAAATATTGATGGGCCATTCGAAATGTTACAGCGTCATACAAGAGATTATCCCCAAAATGCTGAACTGAAAAATGATTCATTTGCCAAATCTGTGGCCCATAATTCCAAACAGCTGAAACAGGCATTCCGGCAGTATTCACCTCTATCAGCCTGTCATAACGTGGATAGGAAGTGGTAGCAGAACGATGAAATCCATATTGAATTTCCCATCTTTCTGAAGGCTTATACAAAAATTTTTGCATTACATTTTGTTGATCATAGCCTGAAGGTACTTGTATGCGTGGATTAGCATTTTGAATAATTTTATCTATATTTTCGACCTGATCTACATAGAATGGCCTCAGATAACTATCTGGACCATATTTACCCATTTTTAAATCTCCAAATTGGTTAAAACTAAAACTGGAAACGGAAGCAAGTTGCTTATTCCCAATATGAAGTGTTCCATGTTTGGTTTCTTCTTTATTTGCGGAGGAATATCTCGAACTTATATTGGCATGGATATCCCATTTTTTGTCAACAGATAATCGCGGTTTAATGGTCTGAAAATTCATTACACCTCCAATCGCATCACTGCCATAAATTACTGATCCGGGTCCAAATATTACCTCCGTATTCTCAATAGTAAATGGATCCAGTGAAATAACATTTTGAAGATTACCTGCTCTGAAAATGGATGTATTCATTCTGACTCCATCTATAACATAAAGCAATCTGTTTGTTGAAAATCCTCTAATCATTGGGCTTCCACCTCCTTGCTGACTCTTTTGAATAGAAACTTCTCCAGATATTCCCAATAAATCAGCCGCCGTTTGAGGTTGTAATAATTGAACGTCACTTGTAGAAATGGTACGTATTTTTGACGGAATACCTTTTGACGATTCCTGCCATCTGGAGGCTGAAATCACCATTTCATCCAAAGTTATACCTGCTTCTTCCAGGTAAATGATAAATCCTTTTTCCTTTATAGATGAATAACTTTCAATAATGGGCTTAAATCCAAGGTAACGGATATCAATTTTTTCAGTTGATTTAAATGGAGAGAGATCTACCTGTCCATTTTTGTTGGTTATTCCTTGAATATTTGGATTTTCACTGTGTAGAAGAACTGATTCCAACGGTACTTTTCCCTCTTTACTTAATATGGTGGCTGTCTGACCATGTCCGATATGGATGAGGCCAAAAACCAAAAACCATGATAAGACTATCCTCATGGAAATGATTTAAACGTTACTAAAATGATAAATGGTACAAGTGGTTTAATTACGTAATCGTGGAGGCGGACTAAGAGATTGTACTAATAAGATGTCCGTAAATGTGCTGCTTGTAATAGGTTTATTATGCCCATTTTCCGGGGTTTCTCCCCCGTTAAACGGATTAAATATAAAATAAATTGATTTATAATAGTCTGAAAATGTGAAGGAAATATGTTTTTCGGAGTTTGAAGTATCTATCCTGGCATGTAGCAGTTTTTGCTTATTTTTCTTAGTCGCCGTTTCAGCTTTATCCCACCAACAAAGGTATTGTAATGAATCCCCAACATCGGTGACTTCTACCACATCATACATTTGACCCTTGAATTCAAATTCTTTATCATGTTCCCACTTTAGTAATTTAGGAATTTCTTTTTTAAAAAAAGTTAACTTAACTAATTCATTTGAAGGTATTCCCTCCTCTAGTTTAAGTTGTACGGCTTCTTGAATAGTCTTTTGTTGAAGAGATAAATACAAATAGGTGCCATAAAATGGGGCAATGAAAAGAATCATGAAAAAAAAGGGAACTATTTTTTTCACCTTTATTTACCTCGT
Source organism: Saprospiraceae bacterium (assembly GCA_030728245.1). Taxonomy (GTDB): domain Bacteria; phylum Bacteroidota; class Bacteroidia; order Chitinophagales; family Saprospiraceae; genus BJGN01. Next base: position 71,972 of record JANQZX010000087.1, read on the forward strand.
TTATAATCGATGTAGGAATAAATAATAGGAATAAAAACGATGACCAGAAGGGTTACAATGAAAATAGGAAAAAATACTTTCTCATCACTTATGAGAACAGAACCTAACAGCAGGGCTAAACCTCCAATAATCCAAACTTTTGATCCTAATTTATGGGTATTATACCAAACGCGTTCATCCTCTAAGGTCCATGGTGTTCGGATGCCTATATAATAATTGGGTTTCATATCCTTAAAATAATTACCTAAGACGGCAAATAAACCACCGATAAATCCAAAAAGTATGGGAGTATTTGAAATTTTACCTGCCAGACTGGTGTATAAAATATAAGTGGTAAGGATGGAGAAGAAAACTGCCATCATAAACCTAATGCCATAATATTTATTATCCTCCAACGAAAGGTTGTGTTTAGGATCCATTTTAGGTAATACCAGCCATAAAAAATACATACCTATACCCAAACTGCCGGGTAAAAAAATAAGAAATTGTTTGGATGACCAACCATCGGCCTCACCAGCCAGATTAAAATGGGTGGGTACAATATCGGGTAAATCGTTCCAGATGGTAATCAAATAAATGTAGGGGATGACATTAAACAACCACAATATCAGTTCGCGATATACTTTTTTTGACATAACTATGTTGTTTTGATTATTTCCAATAGTCAAATATAATGGTTTAAAGGGTTTACAATGTTTATATTTGTAAAAAAAGTTGATATGAGGATTTTTATCATTTTTACCCTATTATACATAAATCAAACATTTGCTTACCTAAATGCTCAAGGTATTGACCCATGGGTGATAGTAGCAGAAAATTGGGATAAGGAAAAATATGCTGGCGTGACGGTTGCCAATGGTATGATTGGCATTGTTTCTTCTCAGGAACCTTTTAAAGTGAAAGATGTCGTTTTATCAGGTGCTTATGATTTATATGGCAGGGGCAGGGTCAGTAATTTCCTAAGAAGTTTTAATCTTTTGAATATGCAGGTGGGCATAGACGGGGAACAGATTAACAAGGGGAATATTCAACATTTAAAGCAAACGCTGGACATGAAAAATGGTCGCTTTAGTGTTCAACTTGATTTTGGTGACAAAGCCTTTATTACCTATTCTTATTATGCTTTGAGACAATTACCTTTTTGTGTCCTCATGGATGTGTCAATTACGGCTAAAAAGGATATTACCATAGGTGCGGCGAGTGTTATGGAGGCTCCGGATGCACTAAAGGAAGTCCAAAATTACTATAATGAAATAGATAGACCTCATGTGGTCATCAGTTTGCTTACTTCTTTAGCAAAAAGTCCAACGGGAAAGTTGGAAATGGCTGCTTCCACTTCATTTCTTTTTTCAGAACATCATGGAAATGAGCCCAGAGTGATTCATGAAATGTGGGATAATAACATGCATCTCATGAAATTTTCAAAAAAATTAAAAGCGGGGGAAACGTATTCTTTTGCAATTACCGGGAGTTCCATCACCTCAGCTCATCATGATGACCCGCTGAATGAAGCGGAAAGATTAACCATTTTTTCGAAACTGGAAGGGAAAGACAGATTGATAAATAATCATAAAGCCGCCTGGCAGGAACTATGGAAAAGTGATATTAAGATTGTTGGCGATGAACAGGCTCAGCAAGATGTTCATAGTATGCTCTATCATTTGTATTCTTTTGTGAGGGAAGGTTCAAATATGAGTATCTCCCCAATGGGGCTCTCTGGATTGGGCTATAACGGCCATATTTTTTGGGATTCTGAATTATGGATGTACCCCGCTCTATTGGTTATGCAACCAAAAATGGCAAAATCTATGATTCAATACAGGTTTGATCGCCTGGAAGCCGCACGACGCAATGCTTTTAATCATGGTTATAAGGGAGCTATGTTTCCCTGGGAAAGCGCAGGGACTGGGGTAGAAGAAACGCCTGTTTGGGCGTTAAGTGGCCCTTTTGAACATCATATTACCGGCTGTGTCGGTTTTGCAGCCTGGAATTATTACGCGATGACGCAAGATAAAGAGTGGTTGAGGAACATTGGCTGGCCACTACTTAAGGAAACAGCTGATTTTTGGGCCAGTAGGGTAGAGCGAAAAGGGCCTGGAAAATATGAAATTAATAATGTGGTTGCCGCCGATGAATGGGCTGAAAATGTCGATAACAATGCATTTACCAACGCTGTCGCCATTACCAACTTGAAAGCAGCAACTAAAGCAGCGCTTTTACTGGGAATCGTTCCAGATGCTGATTGGTCTCTTGTTGCTCAAAATATCCCAATCCTTCAAATGAAAGACGAAGCATCAGGAAAAATCATTACGCAGGAACACGCAACGTATAAAGGAGAAGGCATCAAGCAAGCGGATGTAAATCTCCTCGCTTTTCCCTTAAAATTTATTACCGATACTGCCCAAATTCGCAGAGATTTATATTATTATGCCAAAAGAGTTCCCGATCAGGGTACACCTGCCATGACACATGCCATTTTCTCGTTATTGTCCTCCAGACTTGGAGAATCAAATAGAGCATATCAATTTTTTAAAGAATCTTACGAGCCTAATTTAAATCCTCCGTTTCGCGTCATTGCCGAAACAAAAGGGGGAACGAATCCCTATTTTGGCACAGGAGCAGGTGGTGTTTTGCAAGCAGTTTTAATGGGATTTGGAGGACTCGATCTGACAGACAAAGGTATCAATCAAGTAAAGTCAACCCTTCCTAAGCATTGGGAAAAATTAATAATCACTGGTGTTTTGGGGAAAACGTATGTAGTGGAATAAGATTACTTCATTTTCTCGAATTTTAAATGAATTAAATCTGAGGTATCCATAAAAATGTGGGTAATGTTTCCTTTTTTATCTGTGATAGGGCGTAAGGAAGTGAAAATGGGACCGGCGGAATATTTTCCATCGGAAGTCTTTTTCACCTCTGCCTGACCCCGGATAGGATGAATACAGTATAAAGTATTATTTAATAACTGAAATGAATATCGGACATCCATTTCTTTGCAAAAATAATCGCCTTGCCATGCCTGTACATCTTGAATGCCCATCGGCGAAGATTCTGTGGCCTTTGTAGTGGAAGCTGTCTTTGGCATTTCATTTTCCAGAGGAAGAGAAAATAAGATGGACATGACTTTTTGAGTCGTTTTTATGGCATCAAAGGAGCTATAATTACTTTTTAATAAAATCACCTGATTCGTTGAAGGTATCCAGGTAAACGCAGTGCGGTAGCCAGCACTTGACCCGGTATGTTGCCAGAAGTTAATGTTTTTAAAAATATCATTTTCAATGCCTAAAGCATAATTAAGGGTGTCGCCATTGGTCAGAACGGCTTTTTTAAGTAAGGAATAAATAGGTTGTTCTCCCTGTTCTCCTGCTTTGGTTAAATGTATAAACCATTTTTCGATATCGTCGAGAGACATATAAATGCCCCCTTGTCCAAAGGCAGTGCTATTGTCATACATAGTAGCCCATTGATTATTTGAAGGACTGTAGGAATTTGCCATATCTGGAAAAATTTCACCTTGTTTATCCATGACAAAAGTTTTACTCATACCTAAAGGTTGAAATATTTTGTCGTTCAAATACGCCTCATAGGATAAATTACTTGCTTTTTGGATAATTTCCGCCAATAGCATATATCCAGTATTACAGTAACTAAAGGTAGAACCAGAGGGAAAATTTTGACCTTCTGACATCTCCACCAACTGCAATGCATCTTCCTGAAAAATAGGATGGCCCATTCTACCTCCCTGAAGGGCAAGTTTACTGTATATTTCCCTTAATCCACTAGTATGCTGCATCAGTTGAAGAATGGTTATATCTCCGCTCGATTTATTTATAAGGGTTGGAAAAAAAGTTGAAAGCTTATCTGAGAAGGCTAATTTTTTCTCTTTAATCAAATGAAGAATGGCAAAATTTGTGATATGTTTAGCCACAGATCCCAGGTCTGAAACGGTCGATTCCCTGAATGGAGTTCCATTTTCAAGATTGGCCATACCATAACTATTTCTGAAAGAAACATTACCATTCGTAATAATACTAAGTGAAAATCCGGGATGTTTTGTTTGATCTATTTTCTCAAATAAAGCATCCATTTTTATGGAAAGGCTTTCCTGTTGAGCCATAACACAAACGGAAAGATTGCCTAAGGCAACTATGATCAAAAGTTTTAAACGCAGTGAATTCATCATATTATGGAATAATTTTAGCCTTAAGTTATAAATAAATAGTTAAATTAAGGGTATCATTTCAATACATATCGATGAAAACCTTTAGTTCCCTTATTTTTTTTAAGGTATTTTGCCTGATTGTCATCTTACAAAGCGCTTGTAAGAATGAAAATTCAACAGATTATACTACCTGGA
>JANQZX010000087.1:76428-81652 GCA_030728245.1 Saprospiraceae bacterium
GTCATCTTACAAAGCGCTTGTAAGAATGAAAATTCAACAGATTATACTACCTGGAAATATTATAATGGCACGCCTGGGGCATTAAAATATTCTTCGCTCAAAGAAATAGATACCCTGAATATATCCTCATTACAACCCATCTGGACTTATCAAACAGGGGATGCTGACACCGCGGCAAGATCTCAGATTCAGACAAATCCAATCGTTATAAATGGTGTCCTTTATGGTATCAGCCCTCAATTAAAGCTTTTTGCCTTGAGGGCAGAAACCGGAAAAAATATATGGGTTTTTGATCCGACCAAAGAGTGGAAAAACGGACCAGCTGACAGAGCCTCTTTTCATAACATGATTAATGCCCGTGGACTTTGTTACTGGACGGATAATAAAGGGGAGGAACGATTATTTTATACCGTCGGTTCTTTTACCATCGCCATAGATGCAAAAACAGGAAAACCGATGACTTCGTTTGGTGAGGGTGGAGCCATCGATTTACATGAAAATCTGGGGAGAGAGGTGTCCGATTTGATTGTTGTAAATACCTCACCAGGAGTTATTTATAACGATTTGTTAATCCTGGGAACACGGGTTGACGAAAATTCTCCTGCAGCTCCCGGTCATATTCGGGCGTACGATGTGCGGACAGGTAAGATGAAATGGATTTTTCATACCATTCCCCAACCTGGTGAACATGGATATGATACCTGGGAAGATAAAAATGCCTATAAATATGCAGGGGGTGCCAATGTTTGGAGTGGATTTTCACTGGATGAGAAAAAGGGGGTGATTTTTGCAGGAACAGGTTCGGCCGCTTATGATTTTTACGGTGGAAACAGGAAGGGTTCCAATTTATTTGCTAATTGTCTCTTAGCTATTGATGCGAATACAGGTAAAAGAAAATGGCATTTTCAATTTATTCATCACGATGTCTGGGATAAGGATTTACCTACTCCGCCCGTGCTCACCTCTCTTGAGAGAGATGGAAAATCGGTGGATGTGGTTATTCAAACCACTAAAAATGGGCAGATATTCGTTTTTGAAAGTGAGAATGGAAAGCCCTTTTTTCCCATTATAGAAACTAAGGTTCCCACAAATTCCGATCTGGAGGGGGAGAAACCCTGGCCAACTCAACCCATTCCTTCTCTTCCAGAACCATTCTCCAGACAGACATTGACAAAAGCAGAAATAAATCCTTATTTGGATGGAGAAGAAAGAACTTGGGTTGAAGAAAAAATGGCCACTTTAAGGTATGGGCATGCTTTTGTTTTACCAGGAAAAACTCCGTCGTTAATCTATCCGGGTTTCGATGGTGGCGGAGAATGGGGAGGTTCTGCCGTTGACCCTCAGGAGGATATTCTATGGGTGAATAGCAATGAAATGCCCTGGATTATGGAAATGAAAGCAGTAAAAAAGAGGGAGGTTAAAGAAGAAACTATTTATGCTGCTGGAAAACGATTGTTCGATGAACAATGTGCAGTTTGTCATGGTGAAAATAAAAAGGGTTTGGGAAATAATCCTTCTTTGGAAAATATAACATCGAGATATAATCAATCAGCCTTAACCACTCTTTTGAATAGTGGCCGACGAATGATGCCTTCTTTTAAAAGACTTCTCGATACTGAAAAGGAGGCTATTGCTGCTTATTTATTAGCATTACCAAATGGAAAGCAAGCTTATGTTGAAGGTGGCAAAAGAAAAGAAACCGCTTATGACCGGGTTCCATATAAAATGGCAGGTTATAATAAATTTTTAACGCCAAAGGGTAATCCTGCAATTTCTCCGCCCTGGGGTTCGTTAAATGCTATAAATCTCAAAACTGGGAAACTATTATGGAAAGTGCCATTAGGAGAATACCCGGAATTAAAGAAAAAAGGAGTGCCACCAACAGGTACAGAAAATTACGGTGGGCCAGTGGTAACGGCTGGAGGCTTGGTTTTTATAGCAGGGACGCCTGATAAGATGTTTAGAGCTTTTAATAAAATGAATGGAAAATTAGTATGGTCGTATGAATTACCTTTTGCCGCTTTTGCCACGCCAGCGATGTATAAAATAGGAGATAAACAATTTATTACCATAGCTTGCGGGGGTGGAAAATTAAAATCAACATCTGGTGACGCTTATGTTACCTTTGCGATTCCAAATTAAATTTAAATCTCTAAATCATTTATTATGAAAAAATGGTGTTTTTTATTGTTCCTAGGTTTGAATGCAAGCCTTTTAACTGCACAGGATGACCTTCCTGGATCGATTATCAAAACAAATCCTTTTGGATTAGCTTTTGGAAACTTTAATCTTGCTTATGAAAAGGTTTTAAGTGAATCATCGTCGGTTATTGTCAAAGCAAAATATACCTATAGGTTTTTGGGACTTAAGGTAAATGTTGCTGGCGTTGGTGCGGGTTATCGCTATTATCTCTCCCATGCTAAAAAGCCGGCACCTGGCGGCTTTTATGTAAATCCAGAAATTGCCTATAATACAGGTTCTTCGGGTGAATTTAAATATGGCACCTTTGTGGTGGGAGGTGAAATTGGGTATCAAATTGGGTCAAAAAAAGGGGTAGTTTTTGATGTAGGTATCGGACCAAAATACACTACCTTTTTCGGAAGTTTTGATCAGCTCGAATTTGACGGTTTGGATAATGCAGCAGCCAGCATCCTTTTACCCGGCATAACGGTGGCCGTAGGTTACGCATTTTAATTATATTTGTTGCCCTTAAGGTAGTTTAAGGGCAACAAATATTAAGTTATGATTTCATACAACGCTAAAGATTGGTTTACATTTATATTTAAAATACATAAGGCAGAAACTATGAAACGCCTTCTTCCATTGCTACTCGGCGTTGGTTTGTATGCTGGTTCATGGGCTTATATTGAAAATGTTTTTTTTGCAGAAAATAAAACGATTGAATTATTAAAAGACATTGGAATAGTCTATACAATTCTAGGATTTACACTCTCCCTTTTTTTAGTATTCAGAACAAATACTGCTTACGACCGCTGGTGGGAGGGAAGAAGGTTGTGGGGCGATTTGACGAATGCCATTAGAAGTATATGCATCCATTTACATAGCAGTTTACCTATTGAGAATGAAAAAAGAAGAGCTTATTACGGCGCTTTAATGCATCTTTTTTCTATCTCATTAAAGCAGCATTTGCAAGATAAAAGGTTACACACCAACCATTTTGAAATATTTGAGGAGAATAATCCCATTTTTGAGGACAAAACGTCCATCCTTAACTCAAATCACCAACCACAGATTATAGTCAAAATTCTACTGCTTGCTTTAAAAGCAGATGTGCGGCACGGTTTATTTTCCATCCATGACTTGGAATTGTATAGAATGGAAATAAATAAATTAATGGATGTTACCGGGGGATGTGAACGTATAAAAAATACGCCTATTCCCTTTACTTACAGTGTTTTTATCAAGAAGTTCATCTTTATTTATGTGATGCTTTTCCCTATTGTGTATAGCATCCAACTATTTTTTATTATCATTCCGGTGACCATGTTTATTCTCTATGTCTTGGCATCTATAGAATTGATTGCCGAAGAAATTGAAAATCCGTTTAATGGAGATGAAAGTGATCTGCCCCTTGATGCCATTGTAAAAAACATTGGAAAAAGCACCAGGGAAATATTTTTTGGGTAGAAATTTTAAATTTTACTATCTTCATGTTACATCTAAAATCTTGAAACATGAAAACCAAACCTATTCTTATTTTTTTACCATTATTCCTTTTTTTAAATATTCTCATTGGCCAGCCTGCTGAAAAATTCATAAAGGTTTTGGTCGCTCCTGATCATAGTGATTGGATGTACAAAAAAGGGGAACCAGTTAAGTTTACCATTTCTGTGTTGAAAAATGGTAATTATGTTCCCAATGTTAAGGTCAAATATGAATTGGGTGAAGAAAAAATGGATCCTTTGAAGTCCGAAACTATAATTCTTGCCAGTGGTATGCAACAAATTAATGGAGGTACCTTGAATAAACCAGGATTTCTTCGACTGACCGCCATTGCTGAAGTCGATGGAAAGGAATATAGAAATCTGGCAACAGCTGCCTTTAGCCCGGAGGAAATTAAACCAACCGTGCAGAATCCTTCCGATTTTGATTCTTTCTGGGCTACTGCTTTACAGGATTTGGCAAAAATTCCTATGGATGCCAAAATGACCCTAATCCCTGAAAGATGCACAGAAAAAACCTTGGTTTACCATGTAAATATTCAGAATAATGCTCCGGGTGCCCGGTTATATGGCATTTTATGTGTTCCTAAAAAGGAAGGAAAATATCCGGCCATTCTTCATGTTCCTGGGGCTGGTGTCAGACCTTATGCGGGTGATATCAACAATGCTGAAAAGGGAATTATTACCCTCCAAATAGGTATTCACGGTATTCCAGTAAATATGGAACCTTTTGTTTACAATGACCTAGTAGGTGGTGCCTTAAAAGGTTATCCAAGCTTTAATATTCAGGATAAAAATAGATTCTATTATAAAAGAGTTTATCTGGGATGTGTTCGTGCCAATGATTTTTTAACCTCATTACCTCAGTACGATGGTAAAAATCTGGTAGTAACCGGGGGAAGCCAGGGAGGCGCCTTAAGTATTGTTACCGCAGCATTGGATAAGCGCGTTCAATATCTGGCTGCGTTATATCCTGCACTTTCTGATGTAACTGGTTATCTCCAAAATAGAGCGGGAGGCTGGCCTCATTATTTTGATAAAAACAATAAATCAGCCCATGATTTTCCTGCCGTTATGCAAACCCTGGGTTATTATGACGTAGTTAATTTTGCCAGAAGATTAACGGTTCCTGGCATGTACACCTGGGGCTTCAATGACGAAACTTGTCCACCTACTTCCATGTATGCCGCATATAATCTGATTTCATCCCCTAAAGAATTGTTTTTAGCTCTGGAAACAGGACATTGGACTTACCCCGAGCAAGGCGAAAAGTTGACGAATTGGTTGGTTTCAAAAATCAAGTAGGGGTTGTCGAGGAGTAGAGAGGAGGTCTTTGGTTGTAGAGACGCGATGCTTCGCGTTTCCCCCCGATAGGTTTCCATGTAAATTTCATCCGCTATCACTTAGTTTTGAATCATGATTTTCAGGATTTCCAGGATTACTGAGTACGTCGTCGGTTTGGTTGTAGAGACGCGATGCTTCGCGTTTTCCCCCCGATAGGTTTCCATGTAAATTTCATCCGCTATCACTTAGTTTTGAAT
>JANQZX010000087.1:81752-82541 GCA_030728245.1 Saprospiraceae bacterium
CATGATTTTCAGGATTACAGAGGACGTCTTTGGTATGGGTGCAATGATCATTTGTAGAGGATTACTTTTTACTCTTTCTTTTCGCCGCTGCGTTACGCATCGGCGAGAGGCTTCGAAATGAAAGCACCATTTTATAATAACCTTCCCACCCAAACCGGAGACGTTATAATTAATCCTGGAAATCCTGTAAATCCTGATTCAAAAACCACACGCTGCCGCACTCACCCAATTCCCCACCACCGCCTGAACTTGATCGCACACCCCACACCAAAAAGGCGTATCTTTGCCAAATGAGAAGAATATTCAACACCACTGGTCTGTGTAATTCGGAAAGACATTACATGGTCGATCCCTTCAGGAATATGTATGACGATATACATATTTTGATTGACGATATGCAATATTTTCTCATTCATGCGCCCCGACAAACAGGTAAAACTACTTTTTTGCACGCTTTGGCTCATCGTTTGAATAAGGAAGGGAACTATGTTTCTGTGGTATGTTCTCTCGAATCAGCGGGTTATAACAGTATCTCCGTAGAAACGGCAAATGAGGTGTTTATACAATCTTTGTATTTGACTGCAGAAGTTTTTTTACCCCCAGATTTAATGCCCCCAAATCCGAATAGTTATTCCTCTAGCAATATTTTACTTAGGAATTATTTGACTGACTGGAGTCGTTTTCTTGATAAACCCTTGATTTTATTACTTGACGAGGTGGATGCGCTCTATGACGACGTGCTTATTTCTACTTTACGTCAATTACGAGATGGTTTTCAAACCCGGCCTA
>JANQZX010000088.1:0-1510 GCA_030728245.1 Saprospiraceae bacterium
AGTTTCTTATCGATTACATAATGCATAAATATGAACCTGACAGTTTTTTCAATCACCTCGTTATCATAGAATCAATCCTGGAGTCTTCCCCAAATATTCATACCATTTATAACGCTGTTTTGTCTGTTATAACACAACGTGAATAATTGGAATTAGACGATGCATGCATCATCTGATCTGGTTGAGTCGAAAGTTAGAATTTGTAATTATAACCAAGCCTTATTACTTGGGTCTCGTAATAATCGGTACTAAGATATTTGAAACCCTGACCCTGAATTTCTTTTTTGATTATCATCGTATTTAAAATATCAGTTGCGTTTAAAAACAATTCTCCTTTCCCCTTTCGAAGACTCTTTTTTATGCCAAGGTCTAAAGAAAAACGATGTGCAATTTTTCCTTGTGGAATAATGTCGGGAGCCAGATAAATGGCAGTTAATTGTGCATCTACATTTTTAGGTAAATGAAAAATGTTATTCAGTTTTATATTTCCTGAAATTATTTCTTGTTTGTCTGCAGAAAATATACTTATAACGGGATATTTATTTTCAACACTAAAAGCATTGATTTGATTTTTATATCCATTGATATTTAAATTAAAAGAATACCAATGGTTGACTTCTTGTGTCAACACCATTTCCAAACCTGTATTAAAACTTCTACCAGCATTTTGAAATATGGCGTAAATTAAATTACTTTTTGGAGCAATGCTCGAAATTCGAGTAATCGTTCCGTCCGTAATACGGTGATAGATAGAAGAATAAAAATACCCTTTATTCCAACTCGTTTTGTAGCCAAATTCAAATGAATTAGTAAACTGTGGCCGTAAAGCAGGATTTCCTACTTTAATAATTTCGGCATCATCATATTTTGGAAATATTCTTATATCCACTTCATTTGGTCTGTCAACTCTACGATTATGGAATAGTGAAATTTTGTTGCGAGCATTTATTTTGTAGGCTAATCTTCCATTTGGAAAAGCTTGTGTATAATTATATCCATCAGTTTTATAGGTGTTGTGATTAGGATTTACATCATATTGAATTTTTACATATTCCATTCTCAATCCTAATTCTGCTTCCCATTTCTTATTTTCAAAGACATAGTTTCCATAAATGGCAGGAATTAATTCTTTATATGTAGCCCAACCACCTGCATTGAAGTCCAAAACAGAATTTACGCCAGGAATAAATTGCATGTTGGTCGGAATATTTCTATTGCGAAGTTTTAATCCAGTTTCAACTCGTCCGTATTTCAACGGTTTTATATAGTCAAAATTAAAATCATAAACTTGCTCATCTGACAATAATTTAAACGCATCTGTTCCATTTGTTTTCGGCAAATAGTTGTCGTAAAAATATTTTTCATTTTCTCTATGAAAAGTATAGTTTAACCCAATATTCAATAGGTGTCCTGCTTGTTTAAATTTATGTTGATAAGCGGTAGTTACCATTACCGTTGTTTTTAGCTCGTCTTCCAGAAACTGCCACAATCTTAGTCTTTCTGAATTGTC
>JANQZX010000088.1:1610-23815 GCA_030728245.1 Saprospiraceae bacterium
TTTGAAAAAATGCATTTATCTTCTTTTTCCTGTAATTTAAGGCTAATGATGGATTTATTTTAGGTGTAAATTGGTATTGAGGTCTTATCGTTGGTAAGTTTTCTTGTCGAACCCACAACGAACCCAGCCCTGTTGTGAAACCAACTTTTCCATTAAATCCTTCTTGTTTATTTTCCTTCATTATAATATTAATGATGCCGGCATTTCCATTTGCATCATATTTTGAGGAGGGATTATTTATGATTTCTATTTGTTCGATTCCTGAAGCAGGGAGGTTATCCAAACCCGATTGACTTCCAAAACCAGTTAAGGCAGTTTGTTTTCCATCAATCAAAACGGTTACTTTATCATTGCCTCTTAATTGCACTTTACCGTCTTGAACTGTTACTCCAGGCAAATTTTGCATTGTTTGTAGCACAGAACCTCCACTTTGGCTGATATTATCCTCCACTTTAAAAGTTTTTTTATCCATTTTACTACCTACTTCATCTTGCTTTGCTGAAATAACAACTTCATCCAATGTTTTTATGTCTTCATTTAATTCAATAGTGGCTACATCCAAAAATTCAGAAAGGCTTCCAACATAAATAGATTGCTTTTTAGTAACATAGCCGATGTAAGAAATTTCAAGGAAATAGTTGCTTGGTTTAATATTAGAAAGGGTAAAGCGACCCTCCTCGTTACTTACTGTTCCTGTTACAAAAGCACTATCTTTTTCAGTTTTCAAAACGATATTTACGTAAGACAATACGGATAAATCAGCCTGGTCTTTAATTAAACCAGAGAGGGTAATTCCTTTGTTTTGACCAAAGGAGTGATAAGTTGAAAATGAAATGAAGAATACTATTGAAATAAATTTGGCTTGCATGATCAGCTTTTGCATTTAGCATTCATTTGATATTTTATAAGGTTATAGTAAAGATGTAAATATTTCTCGGAAATGGAATTAAAATCCTCTATTAATAATGGAAAAAGAAGATGCGTCATTATGAATTAGTCGATGCGTGCATCGTGGCTACGGATTTTATGTTGAAATAAAATCGTTGCTGAGCATAAAATTCCATCAAAACAAAGACCTAGTATATAATCAGTGAAATCCTGTAAATCCATTAAATCCGTGATTCAGAAAAAAGGATTGGTGGTAAATATTACATGGAAACCTGTCGCAGATAAGACAATGCGTGCACGCATAGGAAAAAAGCAATAGGAAAAGTAACCATTTTATAAATACCCAAAAGATCTTTAACGAAGACGTCATATATAATCCTAAAAATCTTGATAATCATAATTCAAAAATAGTAAATGCTGGAAATTGTCAGTTTTTCAATTTAACCTAAACCATTTCAGACTATAATCAGTTATGCCAAAATCCGCGCGCGGCCTCCCGCAAGTCTCTCCCACAAAATAGTCAATTAAACAACTAATCAATCCTGGAGGCAGCGGACGTAACCACCGATTGACTTATCATCGCTGTCCGGGTAAAGATCGTCTCTATGGCTATACAGTTGGTAATATCTGGCATCGGTTTGATATGGCGGCGCGATCTCGGTAGCACTCCAGAATATAGCTCTGAGTTTAAAAAACCTAAAAGAACCAGTGTAATCACGATAACCACCTCCGAGAGCTGAAAAGCCACTTGAGTTGTCTGTTCCTGCACTTTGGGAACTCCAAAGCGTTGTACCCGTTGATTTCATCTTGCCACCTGCAACCACAATACCGCCTAATTGTGTTCCTAAGGCACTCCACTCACCTTCAGTTGGAACATGCCAGCCTAAAGGGCAGATATTCTTTGTTGAGGTTCCACCGGCTGTAATAATTCCAGCCACAGCGAACCAATTGTACAAATAGCCATAGGTTGAAGCATTCGTTCCCGAGCTCGATTCATTTCCATAAATGGTATAGTATCCTGTAGTTAAGTTTGTCCATATAGTTGAAGTTCCAGACATAGCACCTGTTGCATCTATAGGAATTACAGAACCATCATTATATTTGGTAACCTTTAAATTCTCCCTTGTCCAGCATTGAGTCCCTATCAAAACCGTATTGTAGGGGTTTCCATCAATGTCAGAAACGGTACTGGCACAAGTAATAGACGCACACGGAACTCCAGTACAATTCTCCAATGACGCCTTTTTCCAGCGTACTTTAATCTCTTCCAAATTATAAGAAGCATTGCGTTGAATACCTTCACCTTTTTCTAAATTCTGACTATTAGTAACCTGACCATTCAGGCTTATAGATAGATAGATAGATAGAATTTTTCATTGTTTTGTTTTTTTAATTGAAAATAATTATAACAAATATAAATATTATTTATTAAAATAAAGATTATTAAAGGATAAAACTATCCATCTTTAAAAATAAAATATTATTTAAAAAGTCATTACTTAATAAATTAAAACCCGTCGGTAGACAGATGCGATGCTTCGAGTCCTATTTTCGTAAAGAATAAGATGCGTGCTATCGCGGAGAAGACGATGCGTGCATCTTCTCTACAGGCATTTATGTGAAATATAATCGATACTGTGCAACAAATTTCCTCAAAAATAGGCGTCATCCGTGAAATCCGTGATTCAAAAAAGGGATTGGGGGTAATTACTAGATTCAAACCTATCGCAAAAATAGACGATGCATGCATCGCCTCAATTGGCATTTATATGAGATAAAATCGGAACTGTGCAACAAATTCCAACATGCCGAAGACGTCACCCATAATCCTTGAAATCCTGTTAATCATTTTAATCCGTGATTCAGAACGCCACGATACGGTAGCCATTTGTGAATAAACATCACCTCCAAACCGAAGACAATCTTTCCTTTCTTCGTTGGAAATTGTGCACGCAGCAGCCATTAGTCTGAATCAGGATTCACAGGATTTTCAGGATTAATTATAACGTCGTTGGCCAGAGTGGGAAGATTATTATTAAATGTGCTTTCATTTCAAAGCATCTCGACGATGCGTTACGCAGCGGCGAAAAGGATGATAAAAAGCAATCCTCTACGAATAACCCATACACCCAAACCAGAGAAGTTCTCTCTAATCCTGTAAATCCTGATTCAAACTAATATATTGGAGGACGTTAAAAGAGGCTGATTCTTGTATTCTATTATTAAAATGTATGTTGGAATAATTAGGTGAAACGAGAGTGAACCTCCATTTTTTAGACGAACCATCTCTTCCATTTTCGCAAGAAAAAAGGAAGGCAAACAACATAATAAATGACAGGAAGCGCATTATGCCCAATTTTAATCTTAAAGTGCAAGAAACATAAATTATTTGGAGCTATCCGAAGGAAAACATTATTCCTTTTTCTTAGGGATTGCCTTTACTTTGACCTCCGTTTTTTTCTTTTCTTTTTTTGGTAAAGACCCTTTTTTTGGCTTTTTATCTTCATCGAAGGTAAATCCAAATGCATCACCTTCATCTCTTCTTTCAAAATCCATTATTTTTTAATTTATATAAATGAAAAACAGCCATCTTCTGCAATAATTCCAATGAAGGAAAGGCAAAAGATGGCAATAAGTTACAACTTAATTTTTATCCCACCAAAGCGGAGTGGTTGGTTTATCTGGACCGCCCAATAGCGTTTCTGCTGCTTTAACAGCGGCGGCGTTTGTATTTTTTTCAAGCACCAGGAATGGAATTCTTCTAATGAAAGTACCAGAAGGCAAATCAGAGTTATCTGAATTAACGACTGGGTAAAGTTTTGGATAGCGGGTACGACGAAACTCAGCCCAGGCCTCAATCCCATCAGGATAAAGAGCGAGCCATTTTTGAGTACCAATTTGTTCTCTTTGAACAGCTACGGATTCCCCCCATTTAACTGAAATAGAAGCCATTGCAGGAGAATTAATTCCATCCATTGGAGGGATTGGCGTAGCGGCGCTTTTCTGATAAGCTGCGATAGCTGCATCATCATTTATCCCCCACTGACGCATAGAAGTTTCAATCCCTTTCTCGTATAAATCCTGAGCAGCACCTTGCATATTCCAACCATTTAAGGCACCTTCAGCACGAAGGAAAAAAGCTTCCGCGGCATGCATAATATTTTGTGGGGTAGTATTTTGCCCTCCCCAGGAGGAACCCGACCATTTTGTCCAACGCGTTCCAACATTAGCATTGTCGTCATTTCCATTCCCTGAAATATTCAATTGAGATGGAGATAGCCCATTTCTGAGGCCATCATATTTACCTGTGCCAACGGCAGGTTGGAAATAAACAGACAGTCTTGGATCTTCATATCCTTTAAGAACAGACTCCATAGAGGCACTCATACGAAATTCATTCCAACCAGAGATACCTGCGAGACCGTTATAATCACCTCCATTTTCACTTTTCAGCATATAGGCATCGTCAGCTGTTGTTAACATAACACCGGAAGAAACGGCTAATTCCGCCTCCGTTTTAGCTTTTACAGGCTCCACTTTTGAAATACGCAAGGCTAAGCGAAGACGGAGGGTATTGGCAAATTTGATCCATTTACTGACATCACCATTATACATCAAGTCGAAGCTACCATAAGGTGTTTTTCCCTTATTGGCATTTAGGACTTTTACAGATTCATCCAATTTGGTGAACATATCATAATAAATTTCTTTTTGACCATCATAAGCTACGCTGCGGGCTGGTTCACCCGCCTTAAAATAAGGTACGGGACCGTAGTAGTCAGTCAGACGGTGGAAAGCAAACACCCACATAATTTTAGCCAATGCATTTTCAGCAGAATTCGCATCGGTTTCCTTTAACAAAGTTTTCAACTGGGGAACAGCTTCCGTATATATTGGAATCCAATGCCATTGCAACCAATCAAATCGAATGGTATATCGGTCAGAAGGGAAATACGTAGCCGTCGTAGCAAAATATTGGGAATATAAGTCGGCAAATAGATTTTGAGCTACCTGATAACGCCAAAAGGCGTAGGAGGAAGCAGATTGAGCCTTTGAAAAAAGATAAGGTAATTCTGTAGAAGTTAGTACGGTAAGTTTTGTCTTATCCGTATTAAGCTCTTCAAAATCCTGCGTACACGAACTCACCGACACTACGATGGCAGTCAACATACAAAGTACGGCCACGCGGTAATTTTTGATAAACGTATTCATGAACATTTGATTTAGAAAGAAAGATTAAGATTCAAGCCAATACTGCGCGCTGAAGGTAAGGTACCGTATTCAACTCCCTGATAGTTCCCAGCACCCAGATTCACGTCGGGGTCAAACCACATTTTACGTGTAGGAATCCCGGGAATATCAATGATGGCATTTCCCTTAGACAGGAAAAACAAATTTCTTGCTACGATGGATAATTTTGCCTTTTTGACAAACCTATTATTTATGGTAAAATCATACCCAACGGCAGCTTCCCGAATGCGCACATTGGTCGCATCGTAGGTAAAAACCTGTCCCCACGAATAACGTCCGTTAGAAACGGTAGTCCAGAAGGTTTCAGCATTGATAGGTGTAGTATTTGGGGTATATTCATTGTTTATTAACGTCACGCCAGGTATTACCCAACCACCCTCTCTGTAGGCCGTTGTATAGCCCATACTACCATCAAAAGCTAGATTTGCATCAGATCCTGAGGTCATTACTCCGCCAATTCTGGCATCCACTAATACGTTAAGGCTTATTTTACCAAAAGCAAAGGCATTATTCAAACCGAGCGTAAATTTGGGATTAAAATTGCCCAAAAATTCTTGTGTTGAAGATACAACGGGTTTTCCCGCGCCATCCATAATAAATTGACCGCTGGGAGTTCTGGCCCAACCGTCGGCATATAAATCACCGTAGGCACCTCCTTCTTTAACTAAAACACCTGCTGTTCTGCCGTATCCACTTGAAAGGAAAGTTTGTTTAATATCGGGATGAAGTGAAATAATCGTATTCACGTTTCTGGCATAGTTCAAGGTAATATCCCAGGAAAAATCGTCTTTCTTAAAAGGAGAACCCGTTAAATTAAGTTCGACACCTGAATTTTCAATATCCCCGGCATTGATGTATTGATTGGAAAAACCAGATGCGGGGGCTAAAGGAAGACTTAATAACTGATTTATGGAATTAGTTTTATAAAAGGTTACATCTAAACCGATACGATTATCAAAAAAACGTCCATCAAAACCAAATTCGAGGGAAGTGGTAAGTTCTGGTTTCAGGTCACCAATAGCTTGGGTAGCATCTCTATTAATAAATCCACCGACACCACCTTGACTAAAGCTATAGGTTTGTGTCAACAAATAAGGAGCTGCATCATTACCCACGCGGGTATAAGAACCTCTAAATTTCGCGAAGCTAAAAAAAGAAGGTAATTCAACCATATCAGATAATACCGCGGTAAGACCCAGCGATGGATAAAAATAAGAATGAGGGGATGGTAAGGTTGAAGACCAGTCATTTCTCGCCGTTACATCAAGGTATAAATAATCCTTAAGACTTACCTGCACAGAACCAAAAACGGATTGCAAATCTCTTTCGACAAACCCCGTACCTACGGCCAGATTTCGTGCAAAGCCAAGATCAAATTTATTAGGCACTAAAAGTCCGTTGGCGCTTGTTTGCGTAAAATCTGACTTTCTTGCTACATCAGCTAGACCGAAGGTGTAGGATAGTTTCAGATTACTGTTAATTTTTTTATTACCAATAAGCAAAAGTTCAGCATTTCTCTCCTGCACCTGACGAAAATATTTTTGAAAAGTTCCGCCTGGCCATGCAAAAAGCAAGGTATTATTATAAAAAGTATTTTCACCTCTATCGGTGTATTGGTCCAAACTCACTCTGGCCAAGACCTTCATATCGTCATTTATCTGATAAGTTGCAGAAACAAGTCCGGTAGTTCGGGTTCTTTCCTCATCGGCAGAAGTTCTGTTTATCGTCCAGTAAGGATTCATATAAATGGATGAGGAAGTCCAGTAAGTGGGTACACCTGCCTCAGACTCATAATTTTGCATATCTTCAATACGAATACTTCTTGGTGTTTTGTAGAGGTTCATTACTTCCGAACTCTCTTCCCCTGATCTTAATTTATTATTCAGGATTTGATTCACATAAGTAACTTTAGCATCGGTAGAAAACTTTTTACTTAGATTAGTGGAAATGCGAAGGTTGACGGTATTTCTGTCGAGTGTATTTCCTGGTACAACACCGGCTGCCTGATTATTAGTGAATGAAAAATAAGACTGTATTTTATCTGTGCCACCTTTAATACCCAAAGAATTATTAAAATAAGTTCCAATTTGAAAGAAATCGGAAATATTATTTGGTTGAGGCACCATATTCTGAGATTTCCCCGTCCAATCGGTTACAGCCTGATTAATCATTTTTGGTCCCCAGCTAGCACTGGCTCTGGCGCCAAACGCACCACCATTTCCCTGCCCGTATTCATTTTGAAGATAGGGTAAAGTTAGAGGAGCATCAAATTGAGCTCCTGAATTCACATCGACAGAAATAGCTCCGGTGCCACCTTTTTTAGTTGTAATTAAAATGACACCATTGGCTGCACGGCTACCATAAAGCACTGAGGCAGCGGCACCTTTAAGGATACTAATGGATTCAATATCATCAGGATTAATATTTGCGACCCCGTCACTTCCATTGTAACCACCAAAATCGTTACCCACTTGCCCGGGTGTTGAGTTATCAACAGGAACTCCATCTATGACAAAGAGCGCATTATTGCTACTTTGAATAGAGCGATTTCCCCTTAGATTTACGCGTGTGGCACCACCCACACCCGAGGAAGCATTGGTAACAACTAATCCTGCCACTTTTCCTTGTAAGGTATTAGTAAAGTTAGCATCTCTAATCTGGGTTAGCTGACCTCCCTGAATAGTTTGTGCAGCATAAGTCAATGATTTCTTTTCCCGGGAGATGCCTAAGGCAGTTACGATAATTTCGCTCAGTGAGACCCCTTCAATCAAGGTAACATTAATGATAGTCTGATTACCCACAGTAAATTTCTGGGAAACATATCCCGTATAAGTGAATTCCAGTATGGCGTTAGCCCCTACTTTTAACAGGTAGTTGCCGTCAAGGTCAGTAGCCGTGCCATTATTAGAACCTAATTCGATGACATTGGCACCGATGATAGGTTCTCCATCTGGACTGGTCACTGTTCCCCGAATAGATGCTTGTGCTAAAGCTCCAAAGGAACAACAACTCAAAAGCACTCCTAAAAGGAAAAAATGCTTCTTCATAAGTAAAAAATGTTAGTGAGAAATACTTAAAAATATAACAATATTAGTTTTTTAAATTCATAACCAAGGAAGCCGCACCTAGTATAGCTGCATCATCGCTCCCCAAACTTGAATATACTATTTTAACTTTACCTTTAAACATAGGCAACAACTTATTATCTAATGACTCTCTTACAGTGTGTAGAAAATAATCTCCGATGTTAGAAAGACCGCCCGCTAAAATAATCGCTTCGGGATCGGTGAGCACTACCAGGTCGACCATTTTCAAACCTAGCCACTGTGCGGTTTTCTTTATAGCCCTTTTAGCTATCTCATCTCCATTTTCTGAAGCTTCCGCTATTTTTTGGGCATCGAGTTGATTGGGTGGTATGTCCCGTAAAATACTCTGCTGATTAGATTTTGCCAACAAAGATATAGCCGTTCTTTTCAAACCCGTAGCGGAAACATAGGTTTCAAAGCAACCCCGCTGACCGCAATTACACGACCTACCATTTTTTACTAAAACAGAATGACCGTACTCTGCCGCCAAACCATTAGAACCAGACACAATTTTTCCATTTATGACTACGCCGGATCCCAAACCAGTACCCAAAGTAAGTAAAATGAAATGATCCATTCCTTTGGCGCTACCGAACAACATTTCACCTAAAGCAGCGGCGTTGGCATCTTTAGCGACAAAAACAGGTAAGTTCCATTGCTTTGCCAAGACACTTTGCAGAGGAATTTCCGTTAAAAATGGGATATTGGCAGCTTCTGGAATGCTACCGGTTTTGCCGTTGGCACCTGGCACCCCCATTCCAACACCAAGTAAGTCCTCCCTTGGTATGTTATGAGTAACTTCCTCCAAAGCATTGGTTAAAAGTATTTGGTAATCTTCAAAACTCAATAGAGGATTGGTAGAAAAATTAACTTTTCTAAGTAAATGTCCCTCGGAATCAACTAAACCCAATTTAGTATTTGTGCCTCCTATATCAATGCCTACTGTAAATTTCAATGGTTCCAAGCCTATAAATTATATTGTGCCAATTTAATTCCACTTACATCGAAGTAAATAAAAGCTAAGGTAAAAAATATTTTACCACTATTCAAAATTCAACTTTTATATTGATACGATACCGATTCTTTCATGGTAAATCCATTGGTAAGTATATTTAAATCAACTTGTTCTCTTTAGTTAATTAGTAAGATAAAGATACGATTATATAACCATGAGAAGGGTCGTTTTCCTGAGCCCTGTCTTTATTCTTTGACAGCTTATTGCAAAGATTAACCGATGACAGGATTTGCTAACTTTGCTAAAATTTTACTACATTGAAACAGACCTCTGGGAACATGGAAACAGCCTTTCCATTTACCTCCTTTCAGAGGTAGAAGGACTTCTCCCTGTCTGTTAAGGTAACCAAACCATTCACCAAATTCAGGATCGGGGAAATGAGACCAGGTATATTCATGCACTTTATTAAACCATTCTAAACAGCGGGAATCTCCTGTATGGTGGTACCCTTTAAGTAAGGCAATTAAGGTTTCCACATGCACCCACCATAGTTTTTGATCCCATTCCAATGCCTGAGGAGGATAATTTTTAACATCCATAAAATATAGAATGCCACCGTATTTTTTGTCCCATCCATAAGACAAAGTACGAATGGTCCTATCGACGGCCAGTTTCATTAACGTTTTATCCTGCCTTCTTTCTGCGATATCCATGATGAACCACATACTTTCAATGACGTGACCCGGATTTACACAACGTCCTTCAAAAGTATCAGAAAAAGACCCGTCAGGTTTCACGTTCTCCAGCGTAATATCATATTCCTCGTTATAAAAATCGACCATGACCTCATTTACGCAAGTATCAATTAAGGCTTCAATATCGAAGCTATCGGACAGACTTTCCAATTCCAGGGCCAGATTGCAAAGAATCATCGGGAGGGCAAAATTCTTGAGCGCTCTATTTTCAGGAATAGCTTTTGAGAATTTTCCTTTAGGATTGGATTGTCTTTGAAGAATACGTTCAAAGGATTGAATGGCTATTTGGGCATATCGATCTTCCCCCGAAGCTTTGGCCAATTGAGCAAAAGCCATTACAGCGAAACAATCGGAAAAAATATTGTAGGCACTAACCAATGGTTTTCCGTCTTTTCTTAATGAAAAATACCAGTCACCATTTTCATTTCTTCCATATTTTTCAAGAAAATCAGCACCATGAATGGCTATTTTAAGCCAGGAAGGATTAGCCTCCCAGTCATTAAACAATTTTGCGAACATCCAGACTTCTCGGGCCTGAAGCCAGATAAATTTATCTGTATCAAAAATGTTACCATCGCGAAGGAGACAGGTGAAGTAACCGCCATCCACTTCATCGAGACTATATTTTTCCCAAAAGGGAATGACATTTTCCGTTAAGGATTTTGAGTAAAGGCTATGAAAATCGCGCCAATTTGGAACAACTACTGACAAAATTATGGGTTTTCGATTTCTACAATCATTTCCACTTCAACTGCCATATCATTGGGTAATGAACCCATTCCTACTGCAGATCGAGCATGTTTTCCCTTTTCACCAAAAACGGCGACCATAAGATCTGAATACCCATTAATTACCTTTGGGTGATCGGTGAAATTGGCGGGTGAATTGACCATACCCAAAACCTTTACAATTCTTTTGACCTTACTTAAATCTCCTAATTCTGCTTTAAGAACAGCTAACTGATTGATACCCGTCCAGCGCGCGGCATCATAGCCCTGTTGAATAGAAAGATTTTCCCCTACTTTGCCTTTTATATAAGTGCCGTCAGATAATTGCGGACCTTTTCCGGAGAGGAATAACAAGTTTCCCACACGAACTACATTGACATAATTTGCGATGGGACTTGAAGGAGTCTGTAAACTAATACCCAACGCTTTCAATTTCTCCTCAGGATTATAATTGTCCTGTGCCTCCATACTAATACGAGTTAAAATGACAACAAACAAACAAAACCAATACTTCATTTTTAATCTTATTTTTAAAAATAAACACTAAGTTAATAAAATTTTTTTTGTTCTTATGGTAAAGATAACGAGAATTTATTTTTCGTCTGTCACAGGAATACTCCGCCACCAGGTAGCTAAAGAAGACCCTGAAATATTCATCCAAGGACCAAAAACGGCCGGAGCAAGACCTACTGTGGCCATTTTATTCATTGTTAGGGCAATACCCGAAGCTAAGCCACCATTTTGCATACCCACTTCTATGGCGATAGTCCGGCAATCGCGCTGATTTAAACCCACTAATCTGGACAAATAATATCCGAGAAAATAGCCTGCTGAATTATGAAAAATAGCAGCCAAAATGAGAGCAAAACCTACTTGAAGTAACCCATCCCGACCATTTGCCGTTATGATGGTGACGATAATAGCAATGCCAGCCATGGAAATAATAGGCATCATTAAATCAAGCCACTTTGCCTTTCCGTGAAAAAAATAATTAAATAACAATCCCGCTCCAATGGGAAGAATAACCATTTTACCAATATCCCACATCATTTTCCATAAATCTATGGGAATATATTGTCCAGCCAATTGTTCCATCAAAAAAGGAGTAATAAACGGTGCCAGTAAAGTGGCTATGGCCGTTAGCGTGACAGAGAGTGGCACATTGGCATTGGCAATATAAGACATTACATTCGAAGCAAGTCCGCTTGGAGCACAACCAATGAGTATAACTCCTGCCGCAATTTCAGGGGGAAAATTAAATAATTTTGTTAACCCAAATCCTATAAAGGGCATAATGGTAAATTGACAAATAATACCAACAAAAACCGCCTTTGGCATGGTAAGAACCCTTGAAAAATCATTTACGGACATCGTAGTACCCATGCCAAACATGATGATTTGTAGTAGAGGGATAATGAGTACTTTTGGCTTGAATGTTCCTATCTCAATAAATAAACCCGGGTAAAACATGGCCAGAGAAACTGAACTAAATATAAGAACGGTAAAGGTAAATCCTTTCGAAAAAGGATGTAACCGAATACCTAATGAAAGTAATAAAAAGGCTACGCTCAACGGAATTCCTACTAATGCCCCCATTCCCATAACCGTTAAAACAGCTATTGAAATGAACAGTAAAATTGAGGCGAACAAGCAAATTTTAAAGAGTTTTTTCATTTTATGAAGCATTGTTATAAGAAAAGCGTCCATTTTCCATAAAATGAAGACGCTTAGTTAAAGTAATATAGAAAATAATTATTATTAAGTGAAACACAATCGGTAGAATAAATAAAAGCAATCAAGACAAAAAATGCCTGATTCCTATCTGAAAAGTATAGGTTTTAAGGGTAAAAAGCTTCATAAAAACAGACAATCTAATGAACTTCAATAAAAAAAAGAAGAAATATTATTCATAAAAATGTCATTAATAATTATTTACACATATAAATAAATTACTTTAATCATTCTATTTCCATAGGACAGAATACCCAAAATAAAAATTGATAATCTTACCAGTATTGATGATGTCTATAATGTTTTCAAAAAATTAGTCCAACTTGCACAAAAAATGCCCATGTTCATTGTCTTACTTTTTTGGGGATTTTATGCCCACCGATTATTAAATAACCTGGCTATTTATGCATTACCTACACCCATGATTTCCTTTTACCAAATGGAGGAAGCCTATATTATGGAACATGCAGTTGATCCGGATAAACGACGATATGCCTCTCCTTTTGAAGCTGCGCGCCACTACATTGATTTTGAAAAATATGGCTCTGCCCCTTATGATTCCTTACCTCAAAAATATACTGACGCTATTTTTAAATATCACACCTTATATCTGATGCAAAATACGGATACCATTCATTTTAAAAAGGAAGGACTGGAAATGATGGGATACAAACAAATTTTTAAAAAATACATAGCGCCTAAACTGCCCGACGGGGAGTGGGAAATGCCAAGGGATAGTTTATTTCAACTTTTAGCAGAAGGGAAAGAAAAAACGGGAGAATTCATCTTTGAAGACCAATTAAATGGACATGGAATTTTACCATGGCACCTCATGCGAATGCAAAAAAGACTGACGGAGGCATTTATAAAAATGGATAAACCACGTATTTTACAGCTTTCCGCTGAAATAGGACATTATATCGGCGATGCTCACGTTCCCTTGCACACCACCCAAAATTATAATGGACAACTTACTGACCAAATTGGAATCCATGCCCTATGGGAAAGTCATATTCCAGAATACTTCGCAGAATCAACCTACCAACTCTGGACGGGAAAAGCTATATATTGGGAAAACCCGGAAATTGTATTTTGGGAAATATGTAAAGAAAGCCAGCGAATGGTTGCGGATGTTTTGCTACTGGAAAAACAAGTTCGGGATACATTTCCAACGGACAAACAGTGGTGTTATGTTATTCAGGGAAAGGGAACTATTAAAAAACCATGCATAGATTTTTCTAACGCTTATCAATATGCTATGGATGGAATGGTCGAAAAGCAAATGAAAAAAACAATTCAAGCCATTAGCAGCAGTTGGTACACAGCCTGGGTTGACGCAGGGCAACCAAACCTAAACAAACTGAATATAAAGCCAATAAAGAAGAGTTTAAAATCGAAACAAAATAAAGTCTAGTTTCGTTATATTTTGCTAATACCAAAAAGTAACATGAAAAAACTAATCTTTCATCAGGCTAACACAAGAGGAGAAGCAAATCATGGCTGGCTTAAAAGTTTTCATTCTTTCAGCTTTGCAAATTATTATAACCCTGAAAGAATGAATTTTGGGGTATTACGTGTTTTAAATGATGATACCGTTTCTGGTGGAATGGGATTTGGGAAACACCCACATGATAATATGGAAATTATTAGTATTCCATTAGAGGGTGATTTAGAGCATCAGGACAGTATGAACAATACTACAATTATAAGAAAAGGGGATATTCAGGTAATGAGCGCTGGTACAGGTGTTTACCATAGTGAATATAATAAAAATAAAGATGAAACGGTAAAATTCCTACAAATATGGGTTTTTCCAAATAAGAAAAATGTAACACCTCGGTATGATCAGATTAGCTTGAATATAGAGGAACGGAAAAATAGGTTACAGCAGATTCTTTCGCCTAATGCGGAGGATGAGGGCGTTTGGATTCATCAGGACGCGTGGTTTCATCTGGGTAATTTTGATAAAGGGCAAAATGTCCATTATCAAATGAAAAAAGAAGGCAACGGTCTTTATGCTTTTATACTAAAAGGCTCATTTGTCATTGACGAGCAAGAAATGGGCCTTCGTGATGGACTTGGTATAACAGGAACAAATCAAATTGAAATCATAGCCAAAGAAGAAGATGCAGAAATACTACTTATGGAAGTACCTATGAACCTACATTAAAGTAATTTCCGACGGACCATTTCTGCTTTTACAAGACTTAATTCTCTTGACATATCCCCGGTAACACTACTGTTTTCTTCAGCACGGCGAATCAGGTAAGGAATTACCTCTTCAATCTGACCATAAACTACGTATTTACCTACATTAAAGCCCGCATTAGCCAGATTGAATGTAAGAATGTCACTCATCCCCATTAACTGACAGAAATATAAGTTGTGGTGATTGAACGGAATGGATTTTTTGGCCATTTCTTCAACTTGAATAGAGACGCTGTGAACATTATGGGAAGCATTCATAGAAGCCATTTCATGATAATGATCCAGGCAGAACTGAATACCCTCATTGAAAGACTGATCCGTATATTCTTTGGAAGTATGAATAGGAGATTCATAATTTAAATCTACTGCCCTTTTATTTTCCTTTTCCATGTAAGCTCCTCTAACCAATTTAGCACCGAGGACAAATTTTTTTTCTTTTGAAAGATGGAAACTTTCCTTTAGAAAAGAGAGCCGATCTTTCCTGTACATTTGGAAAGTATTATAAATAATTGCCTTTTTTCCGTTATATTTTTCCATCATGGCATTGGTCAGGTCATCGATAGGTTGTTGAATCCAGGATTCTTCAGCATCGATTAAAACGGATACCTTTTTCTCTGCGGCCAAAGCACACAAGCTATCCACACGATCTTTGAATCTGTCGAAGGCAATTTTTGTTTCCTCCGGCAATATTTTCCCCAATGCGATATCTTCTAAAATTTCTTGTTTAACAAGACCTGTCAACTTTGTACTAACGAAGGGATTGAATCCTGAGCGTTGAGCAAAATCAATGGCTCTTTTAGCTTCCTGCAAGGTAAAATCAAATTCCTCTTCAGAGCTTTTACCTTCTGCTCCATAATCGAGGACAGAAAAGATTTGTTGTTTGCTCAATCTTTCAATGACGGGTAAACTTTCTATGAGAGAAGTTCCTCCACAAAATTGTCTAAAAATAGTCTTTTTAATAATGTCTCCTACAAAAGGAAAAGACCAATGTAGAGCAAACATACCTATTTTAGACCCTGTATTTACGAGAAAAGGTACGTTCATACCTTTGAAGAGCCAATAACTCTGCTTTAACTCTGAATTATTCTTATCGCGGAAAGCGATAGAAATGTCCTTAAAGTCGGGAATAAAAACCTTATTATCCATATTAAAGATCCGATGTCCAAATATCCCATGATTTAATAGCTTGAAGCACAAGCATTTCGTGTCCATTATAAGTTTTTGCTCCTCTGGCCTTACCTTGTTTTAGGAACAGCGTTTCTTCTGGATTATAAATAAGATCGTATAAAAAGTGCCTTGGGGTTAAAAGGGAATAGGGGATATTGGGAGATTCATCGACATGGGGCGACATTCCGAGCGGTGTAGTTTGAATAATCAATCTATTCAGGTTCATGATATCAGGTGTCAGATCATCATAAGTAATGCCATCAGGTGTAGGGGTTCTGGAGACAAGTGTTGGGAGAATACCCATTTTAGGCAACTGATAGAGAACAGCTTTGGCCGCACCTCCATTTCCCAAAACCAATGCATTATTTATCATAGATGCATCTTTGTGTTGAAGGAATTTGTTCAACGATTCTCCAAATCCAAATACATCAGAATTGTAACCCACCAGCCCCATCTGAGTTCGTTTGATTACATTTACAGCACCTACCGCAGCGGCTTCCTCATTTAAATCATCCAAATAAGGAATAACCGCTTTTTTATAAGGAATGGTAACATTAACCCCAAGGAGATTAGGATACATGTTAAACAATTCAGGAAGAAGAGAAATATCAGGAATAGGAAACACGTCATAATAGAAGTCCTGTATATTTTCCTTATCAAATTTATCGGCAAAAAACTGTCTTGAAAAAGAATGAGATAAAGGAAATCCAATTAAGCCCAAGCCTTTTTTACCCATAGGTTCTTTCTCAAAAGGCAACCATGATACGTTAGTAGTCATCAAGTTAAATTATTTTTGAACACGTTTCAATTCTAATCTATCGAAAATGAACATGAGGGAAGCCCCCAAAACCATTAAAAATAATGCTAATAAAAATTGCGGATTATCAATACCAGAATGAAAAGGGGAAACACTTTTTTCTAAAAAAGGAATTTCTTCACCCTGAGAATTTACTCTCCAAGATAATATAATTTTCCAGGGCCATACTTTGTTCAATGATCCAAGCATAAATCCTGTTAATATTGCTAAGGTCTGATTAGGATAGATTTTAAATAACCAGGATAAAAATCTTGAGAAAGTAGCTAACCCCAATAAACAACCGGCGGCAAAAACGCCCACTACCAGCAGATAACCTATATTGAAATCAGTTAAAAGATTTTTAACTGATCCGACTACAAAGGCATACATACCAAGTAAAAGTAAAATAAAGGAACCCGAAATTCCGGGTAATAACAAAGCTGAAATGGCAATGGTGCCTGAAATAAATACAAACCAAAGTGCTTCATTACCATTTGTGGGAGATACAACGGTATAAAAATAGGCGAGAACCGCACCCACGGTAAATAGGATCATCGTAGGTACATTCCATACAGGAATTTGTTTTGCTATAAACCAGGTAGAGGCTAAAATAAGACCGAAGAAGAAAGCCCACAAAGGAATGGGATAACTCTCCATCAAATGAGTGATGGCAAAAATGCCAATAACAAGACCTCCTACCATACCTAAAATGAGATAAAGCATAAAATCACCGTCTATTTTCACCCACAGACCCTTCCAGCCGTCCTTTTTAAACGCAGTAATAGGTTCAAAACTCAAAATAGCTTTAATGGCATCTAATAATTGGGTGTAAATACCTGAAATAAACGCAATGGTACCGCCTGAAACACCGGGAATAACCTCTGCTATTCCCATAGCGAAACCCCTGAGCATAAGCCCTATTTTAGATATTTTTGAGTTCATGCCGTAAAGTTAATAAATTGGATAATAAAAAAAAGGAGGCAGAACGAAAATCGTAATTCTGCCTCCTTATAAACACAAGGGAGAAATAATTATTTCACAATATAAGTAAAATTTAAACCAAAAGTAGAACCAATTCTAAATCCTTCAGCTAAATATTTGATATTGTTAAAATTTTGAGTTTTTCTATTTTCAGCATTCAATAAGTTCCTGGCGGTAAAACTGATTTGATAGTTCTCACCTATCCTCTTAGAGAGCTTGAAATTTAATAAAGGAATAGGTTCTTCATAAATATCAGGTGTAGCAAATAAAGCAATACCATATAATTTTTTTCCAGACACATTAAATGAAACCGTTGATTCCAAACCATTATCGGTATTTAAATAACTCAAAATGAAATTCGTAATAAATGGTGCTTGTCCTTGAAAAGGTCGTCTGGTCAAGTCATACCTAGCATCAATAGCCTTAGAATTAGTAATTTCATTTTCAGGAATATCATAACCTGAATTAATAATAGCCACATTGGTACTAAATGTAAAATTTTTTAGTGAAGGACTTATGAAGTTAAGTTGCTTACGAAATTCCATTTCAAAGCCATATACTTGAGCATTATCAATATTTATATAAGATAATTCCGGAATGGTCGCCCTTGGATTGAAAGCACGAAGAATTGGATCATCGAAATTTTTTGCAAAAAGACTTAAAGCAAAAAGTTCACCTGCTTGTGGATATAATTCATAACGAAAATCATAATTCTGAATAATAGTTCTCTTCAATTCTGGATTTCCAACATTGAAAAAGCCATTTTTAGTGTCAAATTGGAAAAATGGAGCTAATTCTCTCATGTTAGGACGTGCAAGTGTTTTTGAAGCAGCCAGTCTAAGATTAGATTTACTACCCAATTCATAAATAAGGTTAGCTGAATATAAGAAATCAACCAAATCTATGACACTTTCCTTAACATTAATATCTCTACTCTTGACACTTAAATCAGTAGACTCTAAACGTCCACCGCCAACAATCTTTAATTTTTTAGTTAGATTTTGTATGAACATACCATAAGATGAAAATATTTGTTGGGTACCCGTATAGAAATTTTTATCATTATTCTGGTTAATATAATGGTAACCAGTAAGATACCTGTTTATGACCCCATTGACCGTCGTTTTGCCAATGATGCCAAAATTATCTAAACTTAAAAAATCATTAAAATTTCCATTAAACGAAGAAAAACCAATTTCCGAAGGCACCCCAGAATTATTCATCTGGTAACGATACTCCTCAAAATTACGATCTACAGCACTATAAAAGGCACCAAATTTTAATTTATTAGAGCTTCCTTGATTACCCTTCGTCAAGAAAGGAATAGTTATATCTATTTTACCCTCTGTCTGATTATCTTTTAAATCCCTAAAAAAATGATAAGGAAATGCAATTTCTGAATTATTAATATAGAATTGTTCATTATCAGTACCTGGATCAGACACGGTATAGGCAAAGTAACGTAAATCGGGTTCTCGTTGTAAAGAATTTGAAGAAGCAATCATCCAATCAATATTCGTAATCTGATTTTTACCAATGCCATGTTTACCCGAAACCTGAGTGGTAAAGAATTGTCTTTGGGTAAATTCCATGGTATTAGTATTAAAACTTGCCTCTGATTGTGATATTTGACCTAAATATCTTCCTGTCTGAGATCGGGTAGTTATATCTGTATCATTGTTGAAAATAGTACTTATAGAAATAATATTTTGATCATTCAATTTATAGGAAAGATTGGCAATACCTCCTAAATGCGGATTTTCTACACTTTTATTTTCATTTAACTTTTGATAATCAAATAATTCTGTTGAACTTGTATTTATATAAGTTGCCACAACCCCATTGTCATAAAAAGTATAATTATTACTATATATTAAACCTATATTATAACCTAAATCTTTTCCAAACAATGAAATTTTATTTCCCATTGAAAAATTTAAACTCCTGTTTAATGGTGCTGTTCTTTGCGTTGGAATAAATTCATTACTAAGAACCTTGGATGTTTGATCAAAAAGATTTCTTACCTGATCATTCTGAGTCCCAGGAGCTCTTGCCGTTAAATAAGTGCTGGAAGACATAAGATTTCTCACCTCAGGATCTAACAATAGCTCCGGGTGGGCTCTACCCCCGTCATCAAACCCTAACCAATCATATTTTCCTCTTTTCATTCCTTGAAAGTCAGAATTAAAAGAAGATTGCGTATTAAAATCTACACCAATACTTAAATTTAAGGTAAATTGATCAGGAAAAGATTTGGTTGTTACATTGACAAGTCCACCACTAAAGTTTCCAGGTAAATCAGGGGTAAAAGTCTTAACTGTAATCAAATTGTCAATCATTTGTGCAGGAATAATATCCAAACTTGAACTATTGCGATAGGGATCTGCACTTGGCAACGTGATACCATTTAACTGAGCCAAAGAATAACGATCACCAAGACCTCTCATAACAACAAACTTTCCATCTTCAACCACAGCACCAGTCATCTGTTTCATTGCTTCTGCTGCATTTGAACTTCCTGTTCTGGTTATTTGTTTCGAGGAAATACCATCCTGAACAGAAAATGATTTCCTTTGCAGGGTTATCAATGCAGCGTCTGTGTTTTTAACAGCTTCTGCAGTTACTACCACCTCAGTTAATATTTCTGTTGAAGAAGATAAAGCCACGTCTAAAGGGTAGTTTTCTCCCTCCTTAATTATTACATCTTTAATTTTTAAATCATTGTATGAAACATAACTGACGGTTATGTCATACTGCCCAGGATCAATTTCTAAAGAATAAGTTCCATCTATATCGGTAGAAGTTCCACCTTTTTGCTCTTCACCTATTTTTAGAATAATATAAGCGCCAATTAAATCTTCGCCCGATTCCTTATCAACTATCTTCCCAAATACTTTTACTTTCTGTGCATAAATTTCTGAGTAACCAAAAAACAATAAAGCAAGAAACAGGATTAAGTTCAATTTCATATGAAGATATTTAAACACAGAAGTGGAATGATTCATTTCGAATCATTCCACTTTGTTATTTTGAAAATTTTTATTCTACAATTAATTTTTTAACACTGAATTTACCCGCCTCTGTGGTAAATTTAATTAAATACATTCCTCTTTCCAATCCGCTCATTTCAAATTGGTCAGGTGTATTTTTCTCTACTTTTACACTTCTTATTTGGCGACCATCCATGCTGAAAATATCAATATAAGTTCTTTGTGAAAATTCAGCTTCTACAGTGAATGTTTCCTGGATACCAACTGGATTTGGATAAATTTTGAATCTTTCAGTGATATCAAAAGATAGTATCTCTTGATTATTTGTAGCTGTTCCCGAAAGATGTCCATTTCTTGCTAAAGTGGACCATCCTTTTATCCAAAGTTCTGTTGAATTGGCACTAAATGCACCCTTGTAATTTACATTACTGAAGAATGCATCGCCCGCAGGAAGATTTGCCAGTGCGGTTGTATAAGCGGATCCACTTGCCGTTGGTCGTGGATCTAATTTACCATCAGCATCTCTACTGATAGAAATAATACCAGGATTTTCCAAACTCGTCTTATTCGCTGTCAAATGGCCAATCAAATCTGATCCTGAAGCATTATCCTGGTTTGGCTGTCCGCTGGTTACCCGGATAACACCCGTTGCAGAGGCATCTAATGCTGCATTACTGCCATTACCAAAAAATATGTTGTTCATGATCTTCAACTCACCCTTAACCAACTTCTGGTGTGCATCATTAGCTCCTGTATTCTTATCCTGTACTTCAATCACTTTTCCTTTCATCCCAGTTACTATAGAATTCGCAACTACACCCGCCGTTCCTGCTCTAAATAACCAACCTACAGGATTCGCCGCCGTAGCACCTATTCCTGACCCAATATGTGTCCAGTTATATACCGTCGGATTTGAATATGGTGTAAGGTCATCCGGTGTCGTTCCGTCTAACTCTCCTCCCGCATCAGCAATATCAGGACGCTGAATTGAAAACCAGAACTGTCCCTTACCTGAATATACCTCATCCCAGTCAAAACTATCATCCTCCGCAAAGGCAACAATCGCATATTTTAAGTTCGGTGCACCTCCAAAAAATTCAATACCATCATCTGAATTCGCATATATCTCAATGTATTCCAATACCGTCTTGCTACCAACGGCTCCTAATGTTAAGCCATTTAATTCACTGCCGCTCACTAACTGACGTCCACCGTGGCGGATAGAAACATAACGCATAACTCCAGAGTCATCGTTATTATCATTACCTCCATATATACCTCTTGGCTCTGTCGTTGGGATTCCCTCAACTGATACTGAACCATTACCACTCTTCTGTGTCACTCCGTTACCTAATATCACAAGTCCGCCCCACAATGCGTTATCTTTCGGTCCTAAGTCCGTTGGATTATTTACATCATCTGCTTCAGCCGTGAAAATAATCGGGTTCTGTGCCGTTCCAGTAGCATTTATTTTAGCTCCTTTTGTGATAACTAACGCAGACGGATTGCCAACATCAGCTCTCGCAGTAAATTTCACAACCGTTCCAGCTTCGATGTTTAAAACTCCACCCGTTTCAAGGAATACAAGACCATCTAAAAGATAAGTATTGTTCTTAGTCCAATTGTAGGTTTGACCTGCAACTAAGTCGGCGTCAGTAATTTTGACAGT
>JANQZX010000089.1 GCA_030728245.1 Saprospiraceae bacterium
GTACACTGTGGTTATAATTTCAGAGTATGTAAAGAGAAATAAACTAAGCGATACTATAGTACTCCCCGAAAATGTATCCACCAGTATAGTTGAAAAAAGGCTTAAATTAGCCACAAGAAAAAATGAAAGGAATGAAAAGAAAATTCAGTTCAGCCTTCAAAGCACAGGTTGCCATTGAGGCGTTAAAGGAGCGGGAGACGCTTTCCGATTTATCGAAAAGGTTTGAAGTACATCCTACTATTATCAGTAAATGGAAGCAAGAATTCCTTACCAATTCAGCTGCTGTTTTTGACAAGTCGGCCCATAAAGAGGAATCAAATACCGATACTGAAAAATTATTTGCAAAGATAGGACAACTGGAGATGGAGCGAGATTTTCTAAAAAAAAACTTATTGAAATTGGGTCGGTAAAAGATCGTAAGGCCATGATAGACAGAAAATTGAATTTTAGCATTAGGCGTCAGTGTGCTTTATTGGGTGTAGCCCGTAACCGACTTGACTCAAAAGTTAGTTCAGAGCGGCCAGAGAATCTTGAGGTGATGAGGCTCCTGGATGAACGGTATTTGGAAAAACCGAGTCATGGTGTACTTCGAATGCAGGATTATTTACTGGACAAGGGATATGAGGTTAACGAAAAAAGGGTACGTCGGTTAATGAGAAAAATGGGGTTGATGGCCATTTATCCGAAACCGAACCTGAGTAGGTTAGGTATGGCGTCATACATCTATCCGTATTTGCTGCGCAACCTTAACAATACCCGTTCCAATCAGGTATGGGCTATTGACATCACCTATATACCCATGTCCAAAGGCTTTATGTATCTGATAGCCATCATAGATTTACACAGTAGATTCTTGGTTTCGTGGGGATTAAGTAATACGCTGGATGTGGAAAGTAGCCATAGGGTTCTCAGGGAAGCCATTAAGAACCACGGAAAACCTCAAATAATGAATTCAGATCAGGGATCGCAATTTACTTGCAAGGAATGGGTAGCTTATTTGAATAAGGAAGAAATCAGCATTAGTATGGATGGTAAGGGTCGTGCATTAGATAACATATTTATTGAGCGATTATGGCGCAGCGTAAAATATGATTATGTATATCTTAACCCTGCACAGACCGGGGATGAATTATACAGAGGTTTGACACAATATTTCAGGGATTACAATGAAAGCAGCCACCAGGGAATTAACAGAAAGAAACCGGTAGAAGTCTATCAAAAAGTTGTGTAATGAGCAGATACGAGAAATACATTCGAGCAAGTGTGGAAAACGAGAATAATTCTATCGAATTATTTCCCGTTTCCCACAACTACAAGGTTATGATGATGATTAATTTTAATTATTAAATTAACTTCGCTGGTGACACGAGTGGGGAGTAGCACAAAATTTAAGGATTTGGTAATTGGCAAAATGGTCAAATAAAATTTTGAGGAAATATTGTGAAATCTGGGAAATGTCCCAAAACCAAATAGGATATTCCGGACATTGCGCCACTTTCAACAAATTAGCATAAATAATTTCCAGGCAAATCTTGTTTATTCCGGAGCAAAGTGAACCACTTCTTTGAAGATGGTTGTAGCATCCATCTGGATAATAATGCCATTGAGAACAAGATAAGACCTCTAGTGGAGGAAAAACTTCTTATTTGTAGGTTCCCACGATGGAGCAAAGAGGATTGCCATGATGTATTCCTTTTTTGCTTCCTGCAAGGAGGCAGATGTCAATCCCTACGCGTGGATGACAGATACCCTAAACAGGATTGGAAATCATCCTATCAATAAACTATCCGATTTACTCCCTAGTAATTTCCAGAAATTATAAAATATGTACTTAGACAGACGGATACCAAATAAGAATCAGCATGCCGTTCCCATAAAATTAGTTTTTGATTAATTTTTGAAGAATCAAACAGATAGTTCCTTTCATCTTTATCAATGGCATCAACCGTTGGTTTAAAAACTTTCTTACTGATGGGAACACCCAAGGAAATTAAGGGAAACTTATATATCAGATAAGCAAAAAAAAGTAATAAAACCTGATTAAAAACTATAAAAATAGGATTAATGTACGATTGTTCGACGACAGGAAAAAAGGCATTACAGAATATAAAAAACCTAAATAAAGCATTTAAGGTAAATACCAATAATATATTGGTTAACCACTTATAAAGGTCTTCTTTTGATTTTTCTACGAATCCTTTTCTTTTAAAATCACTTAATAACCGACTGGATAAAAAAACGACTAAGAAAAATAAAAATATTTTAAAGAAATAATTCCAACTAAATAGTTTAAATAAAAAACTATCCTTTAATTGAAAAGGATAAATATTCAATAGTGTAATATCTATATTCAATGGCGCTATAACAACGGACAAATAAATGGTTAAAATCGTTGTACAAAATAAAATTAGATAAGCTATGAAATATTCCCTTTTTGAAATTCTATTGCCTAAGACGGAGTGAATATAAAAATAGAACCACAATAGATAAGTTTGAAAGAACACATGAAAAATACATCCAAGAACATAGAATTTATCAATATCAAATTCGAATAAAAACCGGACTAACGGACCGAATGAAAAAGAAATAAAAAAAACACCCAAATAATTATCTTAAGTGGATGTCTTGATGTTTTTGACAATGAGCCATAACCCTATCAAAAAATAGATTAAGAAAAAAGGGAGACTTAAATAAAATAATTCCATTAGTAAATCATTAAAAAAATGTATTAATTATTTGATAAAATATACTATCTGTCAAAAGAAATTAAGGTTCCCGATTTTTTCCAATTTGAGGTACTCAATTCATATTTCCATTCTGAACCTGGAGGTAGGTTATCTATATCAAACGTATTCAAACCCGCATTCCCTTCTTGCACGATGGAACGCACTAATCTTCCTGAAAAATCAAAGATTTTTAACATCACCGAGGTACTGACAGGCAGATAATACGGGATGTTCACCCTATCCATAAAAGGATTAGGATAAGGATTCAGCACAATGGGTGAATTATCTGTTTTTTCAGTAAAGGCGAGGTTCACCGGCAAGGTTCTTTCTCCAATATATGCTTCTGCGCGAGTGATTCTATCTCCTATCTGAAGCATATCAGCTATCTCACCCCTTTGCAATGCGGTGAATGGAAGCGATAAAACCATGGATTCTGGCATCATTTTCGATGCCCAACTCAGCGTCAGCAATCCTTCTTCTTCAAATACACCCATCATGGAAAGCAGAATGCTATCGGTAAGTAAAGATTCAAATTGTAACTTTTTAGGGTCATATTGCAGCGTGAACTGCATACCTTCAGCTTGTAAAGACGGATCGGCATAAATAGTAAGAGGGTAAGTTTCCCCTGGCATCAATTCCATGTTCTCCGCTTGCAGCACATAATCTTGTTGTTCCCTGGTGTCTCCTAAACCTGAACCATTGGCAACGGCATTTCCATTTACATCGCCAATTTTTATACCATAAAAATGAACTTCAGCCGAACCATTCAGGTCATTGATATTCACAATTTCAGGAAACTGATAAGGACTGGCCTCTTTTTTGAAGGTAAAATTAGCATCAACGAATCGCCAGCTTTTGTTTTCCTTGAATTCCTTATCGACACCCAATATAATCTTGCGCAATTGTAGCATATCTAAGATAGAAATACTACCCGATTTATTGACATCGGCGGCTATAAGTTCATAAGGATTCTCTATTTTCTTGGTATTCAACACATGCTTTTGAATCAATAGCAAATCGAAGGTAGAGACACCGTTTAGCGGATTTTTATTTAACTCTGGAAAGACGGTATAGTCTCCCCCATTATCAAGTCCTGAAAACTTGAACAGACCGTCATTTCGGGTATTGACTATTTTATCCCCTGACAGTCCTGAAACCTGCACTTTCACTCCTTCGATAAACTGCTTATTAATCGTTTTTATAATCCCTGCCAGGGTACCTGCACAAGGACCAAAACCGATGGGCAACACCTCAATGCTTATCGAATCAATCGCACTATAACAAGTTTTTGAACCCGGTATGAACGATTGAAATACATATTTTACTGATAATGCCGTGTCTTCCTCATGATATAATTGTTCTAAAACGGCTTCATTACCGAAAGCATTGACTGCATTTCCATTCAGTCCACCTTGGACCAAACCATACGTTGCCTTCCAGCTGAATTTCGCAGAAGGATTTTCTGGAGAAGCCAATATACTTAATACCAATGGTTTGTCGGCACAAACGTCCTTTGCATTGATGACAAGCTTTGGTGGTGCTGGCTGGATGTCCACCTTAATGAACTGGCTGGCACTTTGATTGCACAAGAAACTGGAAGAAACTATCTTGATGGAATCGGTGAGGATAGCTGCCGACGTATTATTCCAAACTGCTTCAATCTTTCCATTTCCGGTACCATTCTGGTAAGACCAAGCATAAGTAATGTCTTTCGTGGGGA
>JANQZX010000090.1:0-54134 GCA_030728245.1 Saprospiraceae bacterium
AAGAGGATACTTTGCTTGTTGGCATAAACATGGTAGCCCCTGAACATCATCCGATAGCCCTTCGGGATTATCGATTACACATGAGAATGTTTCAATATTGTGCTAGAACATGGCCTAATGTATCTGTAAGTTTGCATGCTGGCGAATTGTCAGAGGGACTGGTTTCACCTGAAAACCTGCATTTTCATATACAAGAAGCCGTTGATATTGCAGGTGCTAAAAGAATTGGTCATGGAACGGATCTGGCCTTTGAGCAAGATGTATTTTCACTTATTGAAAGAATGAAGGCTAAAAAAACAGTCATTGAAATTAATTACCTTAGTAACCGCTTCATACTAGGATCCACGCATAAGAACCATCCCCTTTATTTATATCACAAAGCAAACATCCCCATGGTGATCTGCACTGACGATGCAGGAGTATTACGGACTGACCACAATGGAGAGTTTATCCAGATAGCTCTTGATTTTCCTGAATTAACCTACACAGATTTCAAAGAATTCGCCTTTAATTCGATAAACCACAGCTTTATAAAGGGCATTGAAGTTAGGAAAAGACTTGTAGAAAAACTGAATAGGGACTTCAACCACTTTGAAGACCATTTTATAGCACAATACCAAAATATTTTTGAAAAATAAGAATCTATTTACGCCTGAATTCCCATGGTGCCACAGGATATGGATCTCTCCAAAGTCCGACTCTCATCGATTTAGCTGAAGCCTGCGCTTTTTTCAATACTGCACTTTTTGAATATTTTTCATATTGCCAGGCCATGCCATTTTTTACCATTTCCAGATTGACATTTGTACCATTTCGCAAATAAATAAAGCCCAAGGTACGACCGTATCGGTCTGTACCTAATTTTTCCAGCTTAACTTCTTTTCCAAAAATAAGGTCAGAAAGGAAAGTACGGGAAACTGTTCCAAAAGCTTGCTTCCTTTCAGGCGCATCGATTTCAGATAAACGGACCGTTATTTCTTCTTTTGCTGCTGTTAATAAAACGACAGTATCTCCGTCCTTGACACCAACAACTCGCAAAAATTCATTACTTTGTGAAGAGAACCAACTTTGTGTTAAAAAGGCAAGAAACAAAATAAGTGAAACAAATAAGTACTTCGTTTTTGAATTAATTAGACTAAATTTCATCATTTTTGAATAATAATTTATGAAAATGAAAATTATAAATAAAAGGACAAAATTAAAGGTATTTTTAATCACCTGCACATTTTTATGCGTCGTTTTTAATGTTATTTCTCAGGATAGACTTTATTCAAATTTTTTGGGAAATGAAGCTGCCTTCAATCCTTCCCTTTCTGGCTTCCGTGGAGCCTTTTCTTTGTCAGGTAGGTTTGTATCTCAGTGGCAATCGCCACAGCTAAATGCTTATAGAACAGGGTTGTTCAAAATGGAAGAAAGTCTCCCATGCTCCATATTCGACTATGATGTACATGCAGAATACAATGAAGAGGGTTCAGGTATTTATAAAACCATGCGTTTGGGCGGAAATATTGCGGGAACTGCTCCATTTGAAACTGGAAAAAGTACCGTTCATAATATACGCTTTGGTATAGGTCTCGCCTGGCAGTTTAATGCTATAAACTTTAATCAATTGGTTTTTTCTGATCAACTTGACCCCAAATATGGCGCATTTGATGCTTTTGGAAACCTGAACCAAAGCTCTTTTATCGCCCCACTAAACAATAGAACTAAATTGTTTTTCACCCCTGCCGTAGGATTCAGCCATCGAATTTTATTTAATAGTGAAAATAAAAAATCATCTACCGTTTTATGGGGACTAGCCATGCATCATTTAATTGGACTGAGCAATGATAAAAACTGGGGGCAATCAGAATCCATTCTTCAGCTGGAAACTTCACTGCCCTATCGGCTTCATGGATTTGTCCAATTTGAATTTATCCCTTATTATCATTTGGGTCATTTTGTCAGTGTAAAACCACACCTGTCGTTCGAAATGCAGAGTAATCTTCACTATTGGAATGTAGGCTCTCATTTTTCGTTGAACAGAAATTTTACAATTGGCTCTTTCGTACAACAAATTTATAATTTTGAACAAAATAATGATACACAGTGGATTTCCTTACAATTAGGATTTGGTCACAATGTACTTAAAGATAAAAAAATAGATTTGGGTTTCACCTATAATATACCTCTCACTGGTCTAAGAAATAATATTGGACCCTTTCTTGAGGCTAACCTGGCTTTTCACTTCAGCAAAAGTCCCGGTTGTGGTATCCTGGGTAAAGACAATGCCATGGCTTATCCCGGTGTTCAATGTCCCAGTTCATCTTTTAGTCGGGGGCGACGGAAATTATATGAAAATATATGGTAAATATGAAATTATTGACATACTATAAATATATACTTATATGTATTATACTTAATGTTAACATATTAAGTTTGAATGCCCAGACTGCACTATGTAATGACAATGATTGTGGAGATGTATTTGCTACCTATAGTCCGATTGGTTCCAATGTGTTTTGTGAAGGTGCAACGGTCATTTTACAAAATAGAAGTTCTACTAAGGATTTTGAGGTTTTTTATATCGATTGGGGCGATGGTAAAAAAGATACAGTGCGAAATTATGACGACATAAAACACGTTTATACCTACTCATCACCATTTAAACGTTGTGAATCAAACGCTAAATTCAACCAAATCATCAGCTATATTGGTGAGAAAAAATGTGGTACCAAAAAGAGTTGCAATACAGCAACCACCGTTGTTAGTG
Source organism: Saprospiraceae bacterium (assembly GCA_030728245.1). GTDB lineage: Bacteria > Bacteroidota > Bacteroidia > Chitinophagales > Saprospiraceae > BJGN01. The sequence goes on from JANQZX010000090.1 coordinate 2,753, forward strand.
TCAAATTAAATCCTGAAGCAAATATTGATATTCAAAGCGAATATTGCCTGGGGAAAACTATAAATTTCAAAGAAAATGGCTGCCATGGAGAAACCTTTTTATGGGAATTTGGGGACGGAAAAACGAGTACGGATAGGAATCCTACCCATTCATACGCAAGTACTGGCTTTTACAACGTAAAACTTACCGCTTTTAATGAATGTGGCTCTAATACGACTACAAAATCTATCCGCGTAGTTGATTTTCCCAAGGCGGGATTTACTATAAATCCGGCGAAAGGACTTTGTGGCCCAGGCGTTATTCAACTAAAGATGAATGATGATTTATGGGGAAGAGGAAGTTGGGAAATCGTGCCAAAAGACACCTTTTCCTGGAAATTTTTAGATACAACATATACCTTGTCGTCCAAAGATTTAAATATCAGCGCCAGAAAAACAGGAGATTTTACAATTACCCATACCTCACAAAATGTTTGTGGCGTGGATAAAAATATTATGAAATACAAGGTTTTTAATCCGCCATCGTATCAAATAGACACCCCAAATATTTTTTGTGAAAAAGCAGTGATTACCGAAAAAGATTTAAAATTCACCTCCAGTGGTGACATCAAATCAATATTCTGGACCTTCGAGGGTGCTGATAGAACCGTAGATTCTTCTGAAAGTTTCAAAGCACTGACGTTTACCCAATCAGGTACAGTTACCATGAAAATTGAGTCGGAAGTTTGTAGTACACTTATGCATCGGATACCCATTACCGTTATTCAAAACCCAAGTATAAACCTGAGTGAAAATCCAAATCAATTTTGTGAAGGTGGTGACACTTTGATGCTCAAAGCAAGTCCTTTAGGAGGACGTTGGAAGGGGCAGGGCATCATTAATCCAATAAATGGAACCTTTTACCCTAAGGATTCGCCAGAAAACACCTCCATTACGTTGACATACCAAATAGGAAACGGAGGCTGCAGTGCTTCTGATTCATTTAAAATAGCCATTATCGCTAGTCCTGCCATTTCATTAGGTGTTGATTCTTTTTGCTTAGGCGGTGCTCCAAAATTATTACTTGGTCAGCCGGGCGGAGGAGTATATTCTGGTATTGGAGTAGATTCCGTAAGTGGGCTTTTTTCACCTGGATTGAGCGGTCCAGGCCGATTTAATGTTTCCTATACCATAGATAAATTAAACGGATGTCGCATTACTGCAAGAGAAGTCATTCTGGTAGATAAACCTCCTGTTCTGACCTTAGCAGATAGTCTCTTGTTTTGTAATAGCAATAAAGTTTCAAACTTATTGGTAGAAACAGATGCACAAGTAGATTCGACGAATGGAATATTTACCTGGACAGGAACTGGAGTCAATTCATCGGAAGGCACCTTAAATACTACATTGCTTCCGCAAAATGATATATCAATATTATATGTTCAATATAACCGCTACGGTTGCTCTGTCAGGGATAGTATTTTTGCCAAATCAACCAACACTCCCCCTCTTACGCTCTCAAAAGATACGACGCTTTGTATTGATGCCATGTCATTCCAACTTACCTCAAATATTCCAGGAGGCAGCTGGAAAGGAAAAGGGGTAGATGCTCAAAAAGGATTAGTAGATTTATCTGTTCCAAGTTCGGGGAAACACAATTACCAATATATTTTCAGACCTGAAACCTCTTGTTTTCAAGAGGGAAATGTTACTATTGACATACTCAATCCAGGATTAACTATTTCGGCTGGAGATCGTTTGGAAATTTGTCCCGATGCCTCCCCATTTTTACTAACGGGAGGATTTCCCTCTGGAGGTTCCTGGACTGGACCGGGTTTATCGGGTACCGACGCAGCTATAGTCAATACATCCATTTTACTACCGGGTGAAAATAAATTTGTTTACTGCTTGAGTGATCCAAATTTTAATGCTTGTAAAGCCTGTGCGACAAAGATCATTTATTTAAATACTGCGCCAACTGCAGATTTTATATTGCCCAATAATATTTGCTTAAATACGGCATTTAGCCCGCAAAATAAAAGTGTGGGTGGAAATGAATTTCATTGGATAACAGAAGAAAATCAAAACAGCGATAAGAAAAATCCAAGCTTCCTTTTCAAAGAACCAGGTCTTAAAAACCTCAAGTTAGAGGTGAAAAACGATAAAAACTGTCGAACCAATAAGGAATTAAGCTTTAATGTTTCAACGCCAGCCAACATCAATATTACTCTTTCAGACGATGAATCGTGCGCTCCTTACACCGTTTCAATAAATAAAATATCCTCAGGTGATAATTTATCCATCACATGGATTAATGGCAGAGATACTATTGTAAGTGCCGAGCCCCCAATATGGAAACTTGAAGGTACGGGAAAAGATACGACCTATAAAATCGAGGCCATTGCTAAAAACAGTTGCGCTGAGATAAAAGATGTGAAGGAAATTATAATCCACCCCTTTCCGAAAGCTATTTTTGGCACCTTTCCATTGGAAGGTTGTTCCCCACTGTCCGTTAAGATGGCCAATGTGAGTGAAGGAGGACCATTACAATATATTTGGGATTATGGTAATGGAAATCTAAGCTATGATTCATTAGCGGAAGAACAGTTATACTATCTTGATGGAACGGATTACAAAGATTATAAGGTTACCTTAAGGACAGAAAATGCTTGTGGAAAAGATAGTTTGGAAAAAATAATATCGGTTTATAAAAGGGATACAGAAGCCTTTTTTGAACTTGAATCATTGAAAGGATGTCCCCCTTTTCAACTTGCTGCCAAAAGTTTTTCATCCTCTGGTGCTACGCTCAACTGGCAATTGACATCGCCTGACGGAAAAATTATATCAGGAAATCAAAACACTTTTAACCCAATCCTAACCACTTCTGGTGAATATAATTTACTTTTAGGTGCTACTAAATGTGGCACAGACACCTTACAAACGAAGATAAACGTTTGGCCTGCACCCATAATTACACCTATAAATAAAGACAATTATTGTCTTAATGAGAGTATACCCAGCTTATTCTCCATAAATGACATGAGTAATGTATCCAATATTTTGTGGCACCACGGTGATGGAACTACTTCGAATAATATAAATGCGCAGCATAACTACAAGTTACCGGGCACCTATTTAAGTAAATTAACGGCTACATCAGCCATCAATGCTTGTAAAACAACGATAGACAAAATCATCAACATTCATCCCCTACCCGATGTAACTTTTATGCCAGATAAAATGGCTGGATGTCCACCTTTATCGGTTCAGTTTAAACATCAAGTGGAAACAGGCACTACTTATCAATGGCATTTTGAAGATTTACCCTCACTGATTGAACTCCAACCAAGTTATGTTTTTAATAAAAGTGGTCCAGCAAAAGTAAAACTGTCGGCTACCAATAGATTTGGTTGTAAGGAAGAGGGGCCACCCATTGAAATTTCTGTTTATCCCAAGCCAACGGCTAATTTCACCCTACCAAAGGATGAGGTTTGTGAATTTGAAATGATAGAAGGACTCAAAAATAAATCACTTGGTTCTATCCAATTTGAGTGGAAATGGCAGGACGATATTTACACAGTCGTTGAACCCCATCTCTTTGCTGACAAGAAAAAGGGTGAAAACGATCTTATCTTATTGGCAAAAAATAATTTTGGCTGTAGAGACTCACTCATTAGAAAAATTAAAGTCAATACGCAGTCATTTGCAGATTTTGATATTATTTCGCCTATGATTTGCTTAGGAAAAACACCTTTGATTACCAATAAAAGCAATAACGCCAATCAGTTTCAATGGTTTTTAAATTCAACGTTGGTAAGCGAGCAGGCAAATCCAACGATAAACATATCTCGTATTGGTGATTTTTCCATAACGTTAGTAACCTCTCAGAATGATAAATGCAAGGATACGTTAACACTGATTAAAAATATTACCGTCCTACCTACACCTGAAGCTGAATTTGATTACCGGACAGATTTTATTGAACGGACTATTGGAGAGGTACAATTCACTAATAAATCTAATTTTTCAACCCGTTACTTTTGGAATTTTGGCGATGGCATTACCTCGGACGCATTATCTCCCATTCATGAGTACAGTATAAACAGAGAGATTGAAGTAAAATTAATTGCTTATGCAGACTATTTAAATGGGTTTTATTGTTCAGACACCATTACAAAATCTATTGAACCAGAATGGATTACCACCTTTCATGCACCCAACGCTTTAGTACCATCGGCAAACAATCCAGAGATTCAAGTATTTAAGCCGGTGGGCATAGGCCTTATTGCTTATGAAATACAGATATATAGTCCCTGGGGGGAAAGAGTTTGGTATTCTAACAAATTAAACCTTGATGCACCCGCAGAGAGTTGGAATGGAAGTAAGAATAATATTGGTCCAATTCTTCCCCAGGGAGCTTATATTTGGCAGGCGGTGGTAACCTTTGTTAATGGCAAAAAGGAAATTTTTACGGGTTCTGTTAGTATTTTGAGATAATTATTTGATAGTAAAGAAAAAATAATGAAAAAAAAATTTATTGTAACGGGAAAATCGTATTTTTGACCACAGTTATAAGCAGTTTAAATTACTGATTATTAATATATTAAAATGAGTACCCCCCTTAAATTAATTTTATTGATCTTTGTTCTGGCATTGAATATAATTCTATTTAATGCTTGTGAGACCAAAGAAAGAGTGTCATCAACGAAAACACCGCAACAAAATGAGCTAAATATAACGGTTCCCTCCTTTGCAATGCTTGAAATTGTTGGATCGGAGAATGAGGTTGTGCCATCAAAATCTGACGTAGAATTAGCCAAACCAGAAGTCATTGACGAAAACATTATACCCATTCAGAATACAAACGACCTGGTGTTTAAAGGCGGTGAAGCCCCTGTTTCTGCAGATAAAATGGGAAATGGGTTTTCCATTTTGGTTTCATCCTCTAGGTTAGAGGTCGGTGAACCTATAACTTTTTATGTTAACACTAAATCAGCTTTAATCTGGCAGTTGGGAGATGGAACTACAAATACCGGCAAAAAAATATCACATGTTTTCCAAAAGCCCGGGCAGTATAAAATTGAGGCATACAATGCGGACAAAACCCAACGCAATCGAATTGAAATTTTGGTTCTTTGCTCTTCAGAGTATGTTTTAAATAAAATAATTAGTATTCAAAAGGCAGCTTATTCAGATGATGAAAAATGGCTGCTTAAAAGTATAGATGAATTTAAAAAATTATTTAGACCTAACTCGATGCTCATCGAGTTAAATCAAGCCAGTCAGGGAAAAAGCAACAGAAAATTCGCTACTATTGATTCGTTCATCGATTATTTTTTAGTAAAAACAGAGCAAAATAAAGAAAAAGGTTATATGGACTTATCCGTAATAAACGGCGTAAGACAAATGGAAACAGCGGCTGAAAGTTCATTATTGTCAAAGATTACCTTATATGAATAGCACCTCAATAAGACTATTCCTGGTATGGATTTCGATAGTCTACCTAAATTCTCTGTCTTTAAATGCCCAGGACGGCATTTATAAAAATGGGAATAAATTCACTTTTGAAGCACCTAAACTTAACAATATTCCTGTTGGGCATACCGCAGAATCATGGAGTATAAAAAGACAGGAAATAGAAGAATCTTTAAATGAAAAGAAACTAAGTTTCGGGAACTTAGCCTACGGAATGGCTCAGGAGTTACATCAATGTTTTAGAATAATCAGTGATAATGACAAAATTTTACGCCTAAAAGAAGCAGCTAAAAGACACGCCTTAACTCTTTTTAAAGATGCTCGTGGTGAAATATCAGGTAGTACACCCTATTACGGCATGACTTTAGGAGAGAGTGGCCAAATAAATGAAAGTTATCTGAATTTAGATACTTACATGGATGTATTAATTGAGAAACCTAAGAAGCAAACTGGTATTAATATTTGTTGGGCATTACCCAGTGAGGAGTCTGGAAAAACCGTTGTTTTTAAATCTGCCGGTTTTTCAAGTCCCATTTACCTTCCAAATGGGCAAAAACACCCAGATAACTTGCTTTACGAAGTATATCGGGGATCTCTTCCTGTTCGGGAACGTATTGGCTTTTTACAAAACGGATTACCTGTCGAAAAGACGATATGCAAGGAAATGTTTTTTGAGCTACGCTGTTTTTTAGATCCTCAACCAAAATTAAGTCAAAGTGCGCCAGATAAATTCTATTGGCAAGTAGCCTTTATTAGAATAAGCAAGGTTACAGACGAAAAGTTGTGTGAAAATCTGCCAGAAGTTGCCTGTACCCTACCCGATGTAACTATTTTGGCCTCTGATATTGCTCTACTCGATACAACAAAGAATGATTTAACATTAAAATCGGCTACACCACCCAAAGCTTATAAACCTGTATCGCCATTTACCTATTTAGTGCCTGGATTTGGAATCAGACATTTTCAAGCTATGAAAGAAAATAAACCTAACATTCCCATTTGGCCCATAGTAACAGGCGTATGGTTGGGAAGTAGTTTTTTTGCTGCAGTAAGTAAAAGGCAATCTGATATTGATTACGCTATTCATAAAAAAACTTTTTCTGTTACTGAAAATGAAACTGCGTATTTTAACGCAAACAAATGGCATCATCGAAGTTTGATAAGTGCTGCTGTAGGTTTAGGTATTTGGATACTAAATGATGCTCATATTTTTGTAAAAGATAATAAAGCAAAACGAACCAGCCGGGAATTATTTATGAATACCGTGCCATCACCAGCTATTGGTTATCAAAAAAATGGCCCATACCCATTTGTAAATCAACCCGTAGCAGGTTATAGAATAAAATTCTAATAGATGAAAAAAGTACTTGTAGGAATATTGATGATTGGAATATGGATACCATCTTGTGTAAAGTGGGATTTAGAAAAATTTCCATTGAACACATTTTCTCAGGATTACCCTATTTCTCCCTCCATTGACACGCAGTTCGTTCACCAGTTCATACAAATTACGGACGGAACCTTTAGAATAATTGGAACAAATACTAAACAGGAAATAAATCTATTACAGGTAAGTGCCGACGGTAAATCAGCCAATCTTGCCATCTCTCCAGGAATAGGAAAAGCTATAGATATACAAAATGGTATAGGACAAAATGCTTTCGGCACCTTAGTACAACGAAAAGAAGGCATTACCTTTTTGCAGTATGCTAATGGCGTGTCACCCACACTACAGTCAGTAGTTAGTGGAGATTTATCAAAAAAATTTCCCCTCATTGAAAACGCTGAAGGGTATCATTGTACCACAACAAAAGAAGGAAACTGGATTATTGCGGGAACCATGAAGCAATCAACACAGGATTATCGTTTATTCATGAGTTCTTTAAAGACAGGCGGTGTGTCAGATTGGATCCATACGTATGAAACTAATCTGCAACCATTTGGTGTTTATTTACTGGACAATGGAACGTGTTTTTTACTTACCGCCAGGCCCAACGGAAATGCTCTTTTACTTAGGTTCACGAATAACGGAACGCTAACAATGTCAAAATCTTTACAAAATATATATCTTTCGAAGGAAGGAGGAATCACGGGTAACGGAAAATCTATTTTTATTACTGCTGCACAAAAAACCTTAAAAGGATACAAAACCTCAGTAACTGCCTATTCTTTAAATGGTGACAGAGAATGGGAATTTACGAAAGAATCTAATACTGGTATAAGCAAAGGGATAAAAATACTCTGCGAAAAGGAAGGGCAAATCATTCTATTGGAAAGGGAAGGAATTATTTCAAACACTCAAAATTATAATCACCGGTTAATAAGGCTTAACGCTGCAGGAGAGTTCCTTTGGGAGAGTACCTTTATACCTGAAAAACCAAATGAGAAAATAGTAGATCTGATTATTTCAAATGATTTTGGATATGCTATGTTGGGTACAGATCCAACGGGTTATAAAATTATAAAAACAGATATATTTGGTAAAATAAAACCTTGATTAATAGGGGAAAATATAATATTTAATCTATATTTGCGTAACCTGTTTTTTGCTTACTCCCAGTCAATTTAAATAATATAGCTCATTTTTATGTATGGCTGACGGGAATTCTTTGTTAAACGGCGATGTACTCATTATAACCTTTAGTAACCATACTAAAAGGATAAAATTGTACTATTATCATCATGAAGCTGATTTCAAAGAAGTAAAGAATCTTCCCATTGTAAAAAATATAGCCCAATTACAACCTATTATCTTTCAATTTATTGAAGATTTTCTAAGATCAAGAATAGAAATAGCCTTTGAACAATCAGACGTTCTTTTTAATTCAGAAAAATTATTAAGCAATATTCTTTTAATTGTAGATTCAAACATTACCTCATCGTTTAGAACAGAAATAGAAGATTTTTATCTCTGGGTGTTAGCATCCCTTAAGGATAATGAATTTCATAAAATTTTAGTTGAAAAATCTTTTAAGAACCATGATACCAATAAATTTGAAAAGGTAATAGACACACTTTTCGCTGATTATCATTTATCTGTTAGTTTGTTAGACGCTCAAGATCCTTCGTCATTCAAAACAGAACAAATGACCAAATCAGGGGAAATTGATTTCAAAAAATTAGTCTTTTCCCAATTAGTTCTCAACGAAGTACTTCAAAAGTGCGGAACAGTTACCAAAGTTACTAAAGAAAATGTGCAAAAAGAAGCTTTTAAAATAGCTGATAAATTCATTACTTCTAAAGAAAAAACATGGAATGGTGAATTGAATGTGGCCAATAAGCCCATTACCTTTCAATTAACTTCTCAAAAATTAGCCTTAACTATTTCAGAGAAGGAAAAGACAATAAAAGAAAATAAATCTCAACTACAGTTGGTTATTCCTTACAATGATATAAATCATTTATTTTCCTTATTGAATAATAGAAAGATAAGCGTAGCCCTTTTTAAGGATGCTTTAGATGAAAGTTTTGGACAAGATTCTTCTGAAGCCCTCTTGTTTTTTTTAAACTTGGGCGAAAAAATAAGTCCCAAAGAAACAGTACCTACTAAAAATAATAAAATATCAGCCTATAAAGAATTCATAATTGATGATTTTTTAGACGTAGGAAAGGATGAAATCTCCATTGTAGATAAATTAATTTCAGGAAAGCACAAAAAGGAATCAGTAACTATAAAAGAAAAACCCAAGAGAAAATGGGTCTTGTTTGCGGCTCTTTTTATACTTGTTTTAACGGTAGTTTTTGCCATTCCTGCTATTATTTCGCCACCCGTTCAATGCAACGGCAATCCCCTTTTATTGGAAATAGTTAAAGGAAACACACAACAAGTAAAAAAAATGGTGTTGGCCTGTGCTGATTATCGCAATCCTGAACAACAAGTGATTACCATTAACCAGCATGATTATACCAGTCCAATTATCCTTGCCATTGCAAATGGTGATTTAGATTTACTTGCATTTTTAAACGAAAAGGGTGAAATCCCTTTAAACGCTCAAGAAAAAAATACGGCAAATCCGGCCTTAAAAGGTTGGTCTGCTCCATGGACCGCCGTCGCTTTTAATAAACCAAAAGTGCTGGACTATTTGATTGACCAGCGCGTAAACATGGATACCCGTCAGGAGAAAAATGGCGAAACACCTCTAATTCATGCTATCACACTGAATAACAAATACTTGGTAAATAAACTACTTGGTGCAGGCGCAGATCCTGATTTTTCAGACTCAAAAGGAAGCACTCCATTACTTTACACCCTTGCTTTAGATTTACCTGATTTGGCCAAAATACTTCTTTCTAATGGTGCTACCATCCCACCCTTTTTAACAAAAAATGAATTCAATTCCCGTATTGAATCAGATGAAATGAGAAAGGTAGTAAATGATTATGGTACTCATCTTTTTTCCTTCCTAGACGCATTTCAAGCTAATAGTCCGTTCAATAGGAATATAAACGGTTCATTTATAAATGAAAATGAACACCTGGTTTTCAATAATTCTTTATTCAGAATGTACCCTTTTGATTTATCACCCCAAGCAAACTATCAATTTTCTTGCTTTTTGTCTATGCCAATAACGGAAGAAAGTGGAGACTTCGGTGTCATTTTTTCCTCTTCAAAAAATAATAAATGGTCGATTACAATTAACGCTACTGGTAAATGGCAACTAAAAAATAATAAGGAAACTATTAAATCAGGCTCCATTGAATTGAAAAGAAATGTTAAGGAAGTAAGATTAAGGATAAAAAAAGACGAAAACCAGTTTGAGTTTAGGTTAAACGATAGTACCCTGTTAACAACCACATTACCCAATCCACCAGGAAATTATTTTGGCTTCCAGGTAGAAAACAACTACCAGGGAAGCCAATGGATTATTAAAAAATACAAATTAAAGGAATTCTAGATCTCCATTACATTTTTATTACCCGTTGCGTTTTCCCATAGCCTTCAATAAAATACATTCCACTTGGGAGAGAACTTACATCGAGCATTAACTCCCCATCAAAAGACGAAAGTTCGGCGGTCTTAAGTACTTTACCATAAACATCCAGTACACGAATAAGTGGGTATTTAGCTTGCTGCTTATCTATATTTTTATTTTTTAAATATAAATAATCCTTACATGGATTAGGATAAACTTCTAATAAACTTAATTTTTGTAAAGATTCCTTAGTACTGTTCACACCTCCAAAAGACACTTTAACCGTGTCCATTACAGAACATCCTGAAGCCATATTAAATACCTCCAGGGTATAAATACCTGGATCTTCCACCGTATAAGTAGATTGGGTTGAACCATCAAACCACCGGTAAGAAAATCCTGCTACAGGAGGTTTTCCAATGACTATTTTCTGTCCGGATAAAATAAAAGTATCTACGGCAGGGTCGAACGGAAATTTATCAGAAACAGAATATTTCCAATCTAACGAATCTAAACAACCAGAATTATCACTATAGCGATAAGAAATGGCAAATTCACCTGACGCTAAAGGTTTAAATCGATATAGCCCTAAATCCTTATTCACTGATTCCACTAAAGGCCCATTTCCAATTTTAAATAAACCTCCCGTTGGTTTTACTTTAAATTCTATCCATTCATCACTTTTACAATAAGAAGAAATAAGGTTTTCAAATTGGAGTGTGGGCGATTGCTTTATTTCTTTCAAAAAAAGAGAATCCCTGCCTTTACATCCCCCACTATCGGTATAATCATAATAAATCCAACGATCCGCAATACCAGTACCTATAGGTAACTGAAATTTACCATTTAACAAATCAATAACGCCTAAACCAGAAAACTTTCCGCCTATGGGATTTCCTTTTAGTTCAATTTTATCTGTGGCAACACATAAATTACTTTTCAAATCCAAGATGGAAACGGGTGGTGAAGAATAAACATTAACTTCCGTCTTAGATTCACTCTTACATTGATTTCCAGTGGTAGATACTAGAGTTAAAGGGTATAAACCAGTAATTTTTGGAGGGAAATACTTATAATCAATAATGTCACCCTTCACCGTAGTGTCTAATACAATTATTCCCGATTGGAATAATTGTATTTTAACGGGATTACCTGAAAGATTTGACCATTTCATACTCACAGAAGATTCGTTCCCCAAACAAACAGGCGTCGCAGTAAATCTGGATATATTGGGTTGTTCAATAACATCCAGCTCAAGAGAGTCCGCTGAAGAACCACAAGAACTTACCCCTTCTACTTTGACAGTAAACTTACCGGTAATATTATATTTAACTTTACCAGGATTTAACCCGACAAAAGACGAAGGAATACCACCAGGAAAGGACCATTTCAGGGTTTCAAAGGCACCGGTAGTAGTTAGAGAGGGCGTAAACTCGATATTAGAACAAAATGAGTTTAACTTAGCAAGAGAAAGATTAGCTTTCTGAATGATTTTTAATTCTGAAATGAGTTCAGCTGTGCAATTTGCCCCTTTTGAAACAACTACTTTCATTGGATAATTTCCAACATTAGCTAAGGGTCTAAAAGACCAGATCAACGTATTTCCGGTGATAACGGTATCAAAAAGAGGAGACCCCGACAAAGAAATAGAGATTTTCAATTCCTCGTTATCTCTATTGGACATATTTAATCTAAGGTCACTTTTATCACCTATACACGCTGGGGAAACAGATAAGGACTCCATAATAGGTTTAGAAAAAACCCTTATGGTAGTTGTATCAAAAACGGTTCCACAGGCATTGGTAGCTTGAAGGGTAATCCCAAACACGCCAGGAGTCGCAAATCTTATTTTCCCTGGGTCTAAACCATTAAAATTACTAGCAGAGCCTCCATTAACTATCCATTTCACCTCTGAAAAAACACCATTTACAGCATAGATGGGCGTAAACTCTTCATTTTCACAAAGAGGAGAAACAGGGGCTAAAGCCACCGTCATAGGATCAGTAATTGAAAGAGAAACTGAATCACGAAGGGTACAATAAGGACTTGAAGCATCAAAGTAAACGATTCCTTTTGTTTTATTTAGAAATAAGGAAGGGTCAATCAATCCGGTCGAGGAAATACCAAAACCTGACCAGGTTCCAGCAGGAGAAGCCGTTAATTGAACAGGAGCATCATTGGAGCAAAATGCCAATACTTTTTTTGATAATTTCAATGTATCTTTTTGAAATACTTGTATTCGAATCGTATGGTGAAAAGTACCACATTGTCCATTAGTTTGTAAATCAATGGTCCCATTTTTTTTAAACAACGCTGGTTGGAAGGTACTTCCCTGGGCTGTAAAAGGATTTTCATTATTAACTTTCCAAATAAGAGAATTAATTCTTAGCTTATCATAAGTAAAAAGCAACGATTCTGGAGAAACTAAACCCTCCTGACATAAATTTACCTCTGAATCGGTTTTAAAAAAAGGCGTTGATTTAAGAATAAAGGGCATAGATATAGAATCTACACCACAACCATTAGAGGTTAACAGTTTTATATTAATAGCACCCAATCGTTTAAACCTTATCCATGTCGAATCGCCGGAAGGAAAGGACAGGACAGACTCCCAGACAGAGGTATCTCCTGTAATTTTCCAAACACCATCAGAGGAGTTAGTTTGTTTATTTTTCAACCTCACTGATATTGGATAACAAAACTGTTGGGTATCAATAACAATATCGGCCTTGGGTTTTTCCAAAATGGTAACAATCTGTTTTACTGAATCAGCACCACAACTATTTCTTGCAGTTAGTTCTACTTCATATTGACCAGGTAAATCATAATCAAGATTAATATCTCTAATATTTGTTATACGAAAAGTAGAATATCGCCAGGTATATAGAGCAGCATTTGAGAAACAAGTTTTATTTTGAAAACTAATTCTTGCTCCTACACAGGCTGTGGTTGCAGAGGGGACAAAAGCAGCTTTAGGTTTTAGCGCAATTTTAATGGGAAAAGACTGAACTTTTTGGCTGCAGGTAAATCCTTCATTACATTGTTTGAAAGCAGTTATACATACTGTTAACCTTAAAATTGTGTCATTTTGACAAGACGCTTTCAAAGATTCCGGAAGATCATACTTATGAAAAAAATCATTTAATTGATACACTGTATCTTGCTTACCATCGCCCCATCGAATTACCAGGCCCGTATAGGTTTGAATCGCTGTATTATTTTTGAATCGCAATATGGAACCTTCACAAACCAAAGAATCAATAGGAGAAACGTCATAATTTACTGCACCACAATCATTCCTTGAACAAGGAACTTCACAAGTAGATTGAGCGGATAATAAAGATACATTGATAGCACAGATATATACTAACCAAAAAAAACACAAGTGAATGAATTTCATAATATTAAGATTACTATCGGAATATTAAATAAGTCTGAAATGTACGCAAAAAAGGAATAAAATCAAAAAAATAAATTGGCCGCTTTCACCCAAGGGCAAAAGCGGCCAATAAAAATAAAAACAGAGTTATTTAGTTATTAGGAAAATAACTTTTATCATTCTTTCCACCACCTTGAACTAACTCTAATCTTGTTTTAAATTCTTTGCTAAGATCCAGCTGATCTTTTTTAGCATATATTTCTTTTAAAGCGATTAATGTATTGGTATCATTTGGGTTAATTGCCTCAGCTCTTTGAAAGTAAGGTAAAGATTCATCGAACTGTTTGAAAACCTGTGCTTTAAGGTCATTAAACTTTTTAAGACCTTCTTTAGAATAATCTTCACTTAGCGCATTCATTTTTTGAGAAGTTAATGCAGCCTTATTATAGTAAAGGGCACCAATGCTGTAAAGAGCCTCTACATTTTTAGGATCCATTTCTATAGCCTTATTGAAATACTCCAATGACTTAGTAAAATAACCATCAGCAACCACAGGATCACCATTATCCTTAGTGGTTTTCTGGTGTAAATTATCGTAAACGTTGCCCATAACAGAATAGAGAGAAACGTTATTCGGTTCCATTTTAATAGCTGTTTCCAATCTTTGAATCAACTGATCCATTTTCTGTAACTTAAGATAATGGTTGATTTCCACAAAGAGCAGTGATAAATCTTCCGGAAACTGCTTGCGGGCATTTTCAAGAATTGGATAAGCCTCTTCAGGAGAAGTCTTTTTAGCTTTTAGATTGTACAAAGATTCATAAATAGCAGGCTTATCGTACTTTTTATCTGCAAGCATTGTAAAATACTTCTCTGCTTCTGCATCGTAACCACCATTAAATGCAGCTAAACCTGAGATATACACCTGATTTAAGTAATCAGCTTCAACATCTAGAGTACTAACTTCCCCCGCATTTTTCAACATATCATGTATAGCGATAACAGTGGAAAAGTCTTTAAAAGCCATTTCATATTTCTGTTCGTCGTAATTATAAACCCCAATATTACTTAATGAATTTTGAAGAGCACCAATAAGTTTTAAGATTTTCTTTTTCTCTGCTGGCTTAACTGCCATATCCATTGCCTTCATAAAATGTTCAAAAGCAATTAACTCCGGATTATCTGTTTTAGGCAAATCATCTAAAGAACCAACACCTAACTGTTTAGTAGTAACAATCTGGTTAGCGAGTTCTGCCATAATTTCTCCACTTTTTAAAAAAGCTTCAGGAGTCAGCGTAGCTTCTTGAAAAGTTACTGCCTTGGTTATAGCTGTAACGGCATCTGTTAATTTAGCTTTGTTCCCAATCATATCCAATTGGAAAGCAGTAAAGGCTTTTTTAGCACTTGAAAACTCTGATTTATAATCTTGTGCATTCAAAACTATAGTTCCTACTAAAAGAAAGGATAATAAAAATGACTTTTTCATGGTTCATTAAGGTTTGTTTGGTAAACATGATTTACCTAAATAACGTATTTAGGGTTCAAAATTATTGTTTTGCAAAAATATTATAATTCCTGAGGAATTTCAGTGTCATTATCTGAAATATCCTGGTTATCGATACTATTTTCGTTATTTTCCATAGAAATTCCTATATTTTCCTCGCCTTCTGGCAATTCCATTTCAGGTGAATAAGGAATAACAGCAACATCAGCAATCGCATCATCCTCGTCTAATCGTATTACTCTTACGCCTTGGGTAGCTCTTCCGATGACCCTCATCGTTGACACAGCCATACGAATAATAATGCCAGACCGATTAGTGATCATCAGATCTTCATTTTCCTGGACAGCCTTCATCGCAATCAGAGCGCCCGTTTTATTCGTAATCTGCATCGTTTTGACACCTTTTGCCCCTCTGTTGGTAAGTCTGTATTCATCGACCTCTGACCTTTTACCATTTCCCTTCTCAGAAACGACCAATATTGTATCCTGAATACTCTCCGTGGGATTGATACAAAGCATGCCCACTATGGCATCGGATTCTCCGGAAAGCGCCATACCTTTTACCCCTGTGGCATTTCTTCCCATAGGTCTAACTTTAGATTCATGGAAGCGAACGGCATACCCACGACGACTTGCGAGGAATATTTGATGATCTCCGCCGGTTAAAGTAGCTGAAAGCAGCATGTCCCCTTCTGCGATGGTAATGGCATTAATACCGCCTACTCTTGGACGGGAATAAGCTTCTACTGCTGTTTTTTTAATAATCCCAAGATGGGTACAGAAAATGATATAATGATTTTTAACGAACTCACTATCGTTTAAATTTGGAATATTAATATATGCTTTGACTTTATCGTCCTGAGCTATATTTAAAATATTTTGAATGGCTCTGCCTGCAGAAGATTTACTTGCCTCTGGAATTTCAAAAACTCGTAACCAGAAGCATTTTCCAGATTCAGTAAAAAGAAGCAAGTAATTATGTGAATTAGCCACGAACATATTGACAATAAAATCTTCATCTCTCGTTCGCGAACCCTTCGCACCTCTGCCTCCCCTACTCTGCGTTCTGAATTCCGATGCTGCTGTGCGTTTAATATAACCCAGGTTAGAAATGGTAACAACCACCTCTTCCTCCTTTATAAGGTCTTCCAGATTGATATCACCCTCAGCGGCAACAATTTCAGTTCTCCTTGCATCACCATAATTTTCTTTAATTTCTAAGAGTTCCGTTCTAACTATTTCCCTTTGAATTTCTTCAGAAGCCAAAATAGATTCATAGTAAGCAATTTTATCCATTACCTCTTTATACTCCGCTCTTACTTTATCTCTTTCAAGACCAGTCAAACGTTGTAACCTCATTTCAAGAATAGCCTTAGCCTGAATATCGGATAAGCCGAAAGTTGACATTAAGCCCTCTTTAGCCTCTTCCGCATTTTTACTTGCTCTAATAAGGGCAATAACCTCATCTAAATGATCCAAAGCTATAAGGATACCCTCAAGGATATGTGCTCTTTCTTTTGCCTTTTTTAAATCGTATTTTGTTCTTTTAACAATGACCTCCAGGCGGAATTTTATAAACTCCACAATCATGTCTTTCAAACATAAAATTTCTGGCCTACCACCAACTAAAGCAACATTATTAATGCCATAGGAAGTTTGAAGAGGAGAATATTTATAGAGTTGGGAGAGAACTACCTTAGCCATAGCATCTCTCTTTATCTCCACCACTACCCTCATGCCTTGTCTTGCTGACTCATCTCGTACGTCAGAAATACCTGGAATCTTTTTTTCAATAGTAAGTTCAGCAATTTTTGCTACCAACATTGATTTATTAACCTGATAAGGGATTTCAGTAATGATTATAGATTCCCTTCCAGAGGCAGAAGTTTCAATTTCCGCTCTACCTCTTAGTACAATTTTACCACGCCCCGTTGCAAAGCCCTCTCTGACCCCTTTGGTTCCATAAATAATTCCACCTGTGGGAAAATCAGGAGCCTTTATATATTGCATTAGACCATCTACGTCAATTTCCGGATCGGCCAAAGTGGCGACGATACCATCAATAACTTCGGTTAAGTTATGAGGCATAAGATTTGTAGCCATTCCTACGGCGATACCAGAGGCTCCGTTGATTAACAAATTGGGAACCTTGGTAGGTAAAACGGATGGTTCTTCTAAAGAATCATCAAAATTTAGCGTAAAATCAACCGTATCTTTATCAATATCGGCTAAAATTTCATCACTAATTTTTTTCAATCTAGCTTCGGTATAACGCATGGCAGCAGGTCCGTCACCGTCAATATTGCCAAAATTACCCTGAGGGTCGACTAAAGGATAGCGTAATGACCAGTCCTGAGCCATTCTCACCATAGTATCATATACGGAAGTATCCCCATGAGGGTGATATTTTCCTAAGACTTCACCTACAATACGTGCAGACTTTTTATGAGCTTTATTATGCGTTAGTCCTAAATCAGACATGGCATATAGAACTCTTCTTTGAACAGGTTTCATCCCATCTCTTACATCCGGTAAAGCACGGGATACAATAACTGACATTGAATAATCAATGTAAGCTGATTTCATTTCATCCTCTATTTGAATAGGGATTATACGGTCTTCTGGAGTCATTACAGCTGTTAGTTATCCTGAAAAATAAAGGAATCAACTGGATTATTTATCAGGTTTTCAGTATGAACGGATTAATTTTCGTAACACAAAATTAAGAAATTTCCGGACTATTTTTTAACAAAAAAAATCCATTTTGAAGCCCGCATAATCTGTCTATATTTGCGGCATAAAAGAATCACAATGGAAATTAAACCTTATCAGGCAGATGATACTAAGAAGAGTCAAGTATCAAGGATGTTCAACCGAATAGCCCCCTACTATGACTTTTTGAATCATTTTCTATCATTAGGCATCGATAAATATTGGAGAAAAAGGGCCATATCATTATTAGGGCCTGGAGAAATCCCCCATATTTTAGATATTGCGACGGGTACAGCTGATGTAGCTTTAACATTAAACCGTTATTACCCAAAAAGCACTATTATAGGTTTGGACATTTCTGTTGAAATGCTCTCCATCGGTAGAAAAAAAATCAGTGAAAAAGGATTAACGCCACAAATAACTTTATTAGAAGGAGATTCTGAAAATTTACCCTTTGACGAAGCATCTTTTGATGCCATTACCGTAGCATTTGGGGTAAGAAACTTCGAAAACCTCGATAAAGGAATGAAAGAAATGCACCGCGTTTTAAAAAAGGGGGGTAAAATAGTTGTATTAGAATTTAGCCAACCTTCCTTTTTTTTATTCAAAATAGTATTTAATTTATACTTTAAATACATTTTACCCCTGATTGGTCGTTTAACTTCGAAAGACCCAAGGGCTTACCAATATTTATATGAATCAGTTCAAGCCTTTCCATCGGGGGAAAAATTTCTTGATGTTTTAGGTAAAAATGGCTTTAAACCAATTCAATGCAACCCATTAACTTTCGGAATTTGTTCAGCTTATTTAGCAGAAAAATAGTCCTTTTTTATTTTGTTTTGATTGGTCCCTGTTTAGTTTATGGGCAAAGAGGCAGTGTTCATAATCCAAATTATCAGCAGTTTAACCAAAATGACTATTACTTTGGATTCACCTTTGCCATCAATAATTCCAGATTCAGGACTTACCAATCGAGTGAATTTTTAAAGCATGACAGTATAAAAATTGTACAAGGACTTGGGGGGTCTGGCTTTAATGTCGGTATTGTATCTAATTTAAAAATGGGCAATTATTTTGATTTCCGATTTTTACCCACTTTATCATTTGCTGAAAAGAGGCTGAAATATCAATATCCAGATTATTCGAGCAATCGAAAAGTTGAATCAGTCTTTGTAGAATTACCTTTTCAGTTCAGGTACAAATCTGAACCTTACCACGATGTAAGATTATTCTTACTGGCTGGTTTAAAATATTCATTTGATGTTGCGAGTGACTCCAGGACAAAACAAGCGGAAACCTTGGTAAGAATAGCTCCCAACGATTTTTCTTTTGAGACAGGCGTAGGTTTTCAAATATTTTTACCCTTCTTCATTTTTTCCCCGGAATTAAAAATTTCACAGGGAATGGGAAATACGCTGATTTTCAATAAGAACCTTTCTGAATCAACGATACTTGAAAAAATACTTTCCAGAACCTTCACCATATCACTACATTTCGAAGGCTAGCCTGTTTTTTTGAATACTCAATCATATCGGGAAAAAGAGAAAGGAAAGATTTTTCAATCATTTTTCCTTCCTGTTTAAGACTTACGTGCCAACTTTCCAACCATTGAGGTTGGGCGACCCGTTTTGTTAATCTCAAAAAACAATACGACAATCCCTCAAAATGACCATAGTGCAACAGCCAGTTACCTTGTATCATTGCACGCAACTGACTTTGTGATGAATCCGGTAGTTTTTCAATATTGTCTAATAACAACTTATTAGTATCGGCAGAAAATTCTTCCAGTGAAATGCTGGAAAAGCAATGCCAGTTTTTAACTAAAAAGTAATCGAAAAGAATATCAAGAACCACACCGGCATATTTACCGTGTAATGGGTATAAAACCGGTAAACAGGTTTGAAAATCAGGATGGTTATCTGTAAAAACATCCATTTTCCTATGATGAATAACGCCTTCAGAAACCTTTTCCGCCAGACTTCTGTGAACATTACCTTTTAACATATCAGCAGTAATATTTCCAAGCAAAAAATCCGGGTCTCTACCCGACAAAAATGCGTGAGCTAAATAATTCATGTAAAAAATATAATTATATTAGAATAAACAGGTAAGTTTTTAAATAAGTTTCTAATAATGAATTTTGGTTTTTTATCTTTGTCATCTTAAAAAAAATAACATGGGTTTGAAATGTGGTATTGTAGGTTTACCCAATGTTGGGAAATCAACTTTGTTTAATGCACTGACATCAGCTGGTGCTTTAGCAGCTAATTATCCTTTTGCAACAAAGGAACCTAATATTGGGATGATTGTCGTTCCGGATGAAAGACTAGATCAACTGGCAGCACTGATCAATCCAAGAAACGTGCTTCCCACCAATGTTGAAATAGTGGATATTGCCGGTTTAATAAAAGGAGCAAGTAAAGGCGAAGGTCTTGGGAACCAATTCCTGGGTAATATTAGGGAAGTAGATGCCATTTTACATGTAGTTCGTTGCTTTGAAGACGATAATGTTGTTCATGTGGATGGAAGTGTTAACCCTGTAAGAGATAAGGAAATCATTGATTTAGAATTAATTCTTAAGGACATCGAAACCGTTGAAAAAAGGTTAGATAAATATAAAAAACAAGCCAAGAGCGGCAATAAAGAAGACGTGAGAGCAGTTGAGCATTGTTCGGCTTTATTGAAACATTTAGAAAACAGTCAGCCCGCACGCAATTTTGAAACTGACGATGAAAGTAAAGCTATTTTGGTTGAAATGATGCTATTGACAAACAAACCTATTTTATATGTTTGTAACGTAGATGAAAAATCATTTCCAGATGGAAATAATCTGACAAGAGCTTTTGAAAAAGCTATTGAAGGAGAACCTGCAGAAATTATTCTTATTTGTGCTGGCATTGAAGCGGACATAGCTGCGTTGGATTCTGTAGAGGAAAGAAAGGAATTTTTAGAAGCAATGGGACTGGAAGAGCCCGGCGTGAATAGATTAATCCGTAAAAGTTATCAATTACTAAACCTGGTAACGTATTTCACTGCCGGGGAAAAAGAAGTACGTGCCTGGACTATTACCAAAGGAACGAAAGCTCCCGGGGCTGCTGGTGTAATTCACTCTGATTTTGAAAAGGGCTTCATTAGAGCAGAAGTTATTCATTATCCAGATTTCATACATTACAAGTCTGAAGCTCAAGTAAAAGAAGCTGGAAAAATGTCTGTTGAGGGCAAAGAATATACAGTGCTTGATGGTGATATCATGCATTTTAGATTTAATGTTTAATACATTCTACCAGAATTATTAATTATTACCTTTGATTAGGTCCGAGGCTTTCTCGGCCACTGCAATGACGGGTGCATTGGTATTTCCTGAAGTAACTTCGGGTATTACCGATGCATCCACAACCCTTAGTCCTTTTACACCGTTAACCCTGAGCGAAAAAGGAGATACAACTGCATCTTCGTCCGTGCCCATTTTACAGGTTCCACAAGGATGATAAACTGTTTCACAGGAATTTAAAATATGTTCAATCCTTTCTTCATCATTATTAAATATTCCGGGATTATTCAAAGTATTACCTTTTCTAAAGGGTTCAAAAGCATTAGATAGCAACATAGCTTCAGCCCATTTAACACCTCTAAGCAAAGTTTTAAGATCTTCCCCCCCGGCATCGCTTAGGTATTGAGGATCAATTAGAGGTGCATCATGAGGACTTGCAGATTGTAAGCCAACGAATCCGCGACTTTTAGGTTTGAGCAAAGTAGGTAAAATAGTGAAACCTTCATCTTTTGGAAGAGAAGGATAATTGTGAATATCAAAACCAGCTACTGGAGCAAAATGAAATTGTAAATCGGGTCTGTCCAATTCGGGAAGCGTTCTAAGAAAAGAACAAGCAGCGAGTGGACTGGCTGAAAGAGGTCCAGACTTAGAGACCAGATATTTAATAATATTTGGAATTACCCAGGGAAACCTCTCTACATTATTGTAAGTGATACGCTGGTTGCACAAAACATTAAGATTTACAAATAAGTGATCTGATAAATTTTTCCCTACCCCCTTCAAATCGAATCGGCAACTTATACCTTTATCCTTCAAATAATCTTTTTCCCCAATACCTGATAACATCATTATATGAGGAGATTGGAATGCGCCGGCACTAAGAATGACTTCTTTTGCCTTAATTATTTCTTTTAATTGATTATTACTGCCGGTTAATATTTCAATGCCAACCACGGAATCCTTTTTCCAACATAAGCCAGATACGAGTGCATTTGATAATAATCGTAAATTTGGCCTGTTTAAAATGGGTTTTACAAAGGACTCATACGTCGAGTGTCTAACCCCTTCATTGATAGTAAATTGAAATTTACCAGCACCATCTTGAACTTCCCCATTAAAATCAAGATTATGAGCGATCCCCATTTCTTCATTAGCCTCAATAAAAGCTTTAGTCAAAGGAGTTTCAAAACGATTATAAGAAATAGAAAGTGGCCCATTAACACCATGATATTCATTATCAAAATTCCTATTTTCCTCTGATTTTTTAAAATACGGCAAAAGATTTTTGTACCCCCAGTCAACGTTGCCCCATTTTTGCCAATCGTTATAATCTTCGGCATTCCCCCTGATATAGGCCATGCAATTTACTGCACTTGAACCACCCATTAACTTTCCCCTTGGCTGATACATCTTCCTATTATTTACCATTTTTTGAGGAACAGTATGAAAATTCCAATTATGATTTGAAAAATGTAATTTGGAGTAAGCTGCAGGAATTTTAACATTTATAGGTTGGATAGACGAACCCGCCTCCACTAATAGCACGTTACATGTTGGATTTTCTGAGAGTCTATTGGCAAGCACACAGCCGGCTGAACCGGCTCCTACGATAATAAAATCGAACATATTTGAATTAGCCATAACCAATATTTAAAGATTAAGGATTTAATTTAGTCATTTTTCTTTAAACTGCTTAAAAAATCTGCAAATGATTCAAATTCCTTTCTATAGCTTATGCCCGCGCCGAAACGCAATCTTCTTCCAGAAAAATCAGGCTGTAATTTTTGATATACCCTGAATTTTAAACTTTTATCTTTATTCAAGTCATATTCCACTACAACATCATTACCTAAAAAGGTAGTAGATTCTGAAGAGCCACCAAAAAAGTTATTATCTAGGTTACCTCCAACCATGACGGTTAGTCTGTCATTAAATAAACTTTGTTTTAAACTTACCTGAAGTTCATTTCCTGCTCTGAAATCAGTGATTACAAAATTAGGATTCCGATTATAGGCAATATCAAAATTTGTACCTGAGGCAGCATCACCTTTGCCTATTAGATTTGCTATTAATTGATTAACAATGAGTGAAAGTTGATTGGATACAAATTCACTTACCGTATTATAAATAATAGACGATCCAGACATAGAAAATACTGCGGGAAGAAACTGACCTACCGTGATTAACCCAAACACCTGTTTATTGAGTTCATTTAAATCCTGTCTTAAAATAATCATTTTACTATCTACATAATTTTTAAGTGCCCCTTGAAGCGCTGGAAATGCGATATCAAAAGTGATTTTGGGTTTAAACAAGTCTCCCTGTAATTTTAAAATTAGTGTAACCGGTGTATTTTGTGAGGCTTCACTTTTTATATTCTGATTGGCTGTGGTAAGATATTCTTGAATCAACAGACTAGTTGATGCATTAATGTCATCGTAAGAAGCCTCAATATTAATAGAGGCTTTATAAGGATCACCATTCCATGAAATGGTTCCTCTTGGCCTTAGCCTAAAATTTTTATTAATGGCCAGATAGGTAAATAAATAAGATCCATCATCTATTGAAATATCTCCAAACATTTTAAATGGTTCATTTCTCATAACGCTCAATCGAACCCCTCCTCTACCTGTAACCTTGAGAATATCACCTGTTTGTTCATTAAAAACCATTTCAAGAACTGCCCCCGATTTCGCCTCTAAATCCATATCAAAACTTAAACCTTTTAATATGGGCTTAGACTTAATAGTTACCGATGCGAGTCCCTCCTTTTGTTTATTAACAAATCTGACATTTTTTATATTCTGTGTCGCTATTTCACTACTTATGGGAATAATCACTCTGGTACTATCTGATACGCTGGCTTTAACATAAATATCAGGTAATTTGAACGACCCGCTGAACACAATATCACCTGTTCCAATAGCCTGACCATAAAAAGTAGGATTATCTCCCTTTTGTGTATCCAAACATAGAAACCTTTTGGAACTAAGTTTAGCTTTAAAACCAAACTTTTTAAGATAATCGTGACTTACGCCCCCCGTAATTTGAGCTGTATGATTATATTTATCATATAAAACACCGCCAGTCAAATCAAATAATTGATTATTTACCGGAACGGTAGTTGCCTTATAGGTATATCTTGTTTTCAAATAATCAACATCAACGCCCCCCTCCGAAAGAAAAATAGTTCCCGCCGTATTGAGTTTTGGAAATTTACCATCAAAATGTATATCCGCATCAAACTTTCCCTCCATATTACTGAGAACACCCTCTAAAAAAGGAGCAGCGATATTGTTTGGAAAATTATAGGCATTTAATTGAAGATCAAAATATCCCTTTTGCTTTTCCTTGGTAAAATCAAATTCCTTAAGATTATAAAATGCGCTTAAATAAATGGCAGCATTCCCTTTTGTTAAAGAAAATTGGCTGGTAATAGGATGATTTTCTGATTTTCGTTGGGCATTAATCATTAAATTCCCCCAGTCCCTTTTGTTAATGAACAATGCATCTGAGGTTGCTTTTAAGTTCATATTTTTGAAACCCTTCCAATCTTCAAATGAAAAATCAGCGCTAAGTTTGCCAGAAAATTTAAGTGTAAATTTTATTAGTGAGTCAATTCTTGACAATGACAGGTTTTTCAATGAAACTCTTAATCCATTATTTTTAAATCTATCCATTCTCAATTCCTGCTCCCCTGAAGAAAAATTCATATTTTGAATTTCATAGGTATCTTGAGATAATAAAAATAAATTTTGTGGATTTACTTTCCATTTCCCAGCCAAAAATCTAAAAGATTTAGGTCCAAATTTCAGCGCTATTTTTTCGTTTTTTACCGAGAATATTTTGCCATTTAATTCTAATAAAGCTGATGTTAATTTTGAGTCCGGTCCAAGTCTGGTTTGAAAATTAATCTCTTCCTTATTCAAACTACTTAAAAAAACAAATGGAGGTAATTCTACTTGGTTTCCCAGTTTTATCCCGTCAAAAGACACGTCAAATCGTCCTACATTATTCTTCAGGTTAAACTGAGCATAAGAACCTCTTACTACTAAGTTATTGAGAGTAATGTTTGGAATTTTAATTGAAGCGAGAGACAAATTATTTATATAATTTATTTCACCTTTTATTTCCGTACCATTTAAATTAGACAACCCTGGCAAGAGCAAAGATTCCCAACCATCGCTTTTTTTAATTTTTGCATTAAAAACAATATCAAAATCGTTAGGTATATTTTTTGCCCTTTTCCATGATAATGTCCGGGCAAAATCTGGAAATGCGTCAAATAATAAATTCTTAACTGCATTGGGAATTTTCTCTATGTCAAAATTTCCCTGAAAATCAGCTTCAACTATTTCAGATTGAATCTCAACCCGCTTTCTTCCTAATCCGTCAGACTTTGATATTAAAGAAAGGTTATCTAAGAGATAAAAATTAGTGTCTCTCTCCAGTTCAATTCCTGAAAAAACAGCTAATCCTTCCAATTCACTCCATTTTTTATTCTTAACATCAACTATTGCTAAACCTCGTATTTGCCATGGTTTAGTAGTGAGGTTTAAAGCTTTAAAATCTAGATGTTTTACATTTGCAAGGAAATTAAACTGGGGTACTTCTTGATTTCTAAAGTCAAAAAAACCATCAAATGAAAAATCAATATTTTCATCCGTTATATTAAATTCTCCTTTAAACCTCTTTGCATTTAAAGTCCCTAAAAATTTTGCATTTTTATATGCATACTTCTTAAATTCAAAACTTTTTACCACTGCTGAAAAATCCGCAGTAGCTGTTTTCGCAGAAAAACCTCTACCATTCGTAATGGATGCGTTTAAAGATACATTGCCAATCTGGGGTTGATTTAAAAATTTTCCTAATTTAAAATCATTTACACCTATATTCCCTGTATAAGTTGCATACTCCTTACCACCAATTATATTTAATTGTATATCAAGTTTAGCATTTCCCAAACTTGAGTTAACATTGCCAAAGGCTACGAAATTATTTAAAAATCCGTCAAATGATCCATTAAACCTTATGAATTGTAACTTGGATAAACTACTATCTAGTTTCACTAAACGAATGGTCTTATTTAGCGTTTTTTCGGAAATATATAAGTTATTAACTTTTAAATTGATTAATTCTTTCTTGGGTGATAAAATATTTCTAACATTAACTTTTCCCTCAAAAGCACTTCCCTCTGATAAAGAAATCTTAATTTTTGAACCGACTATTCTATTAAAATTACCATTGATTTTTCCTGAAAACGATATATTTTCATCCTTCAAAAATTGAATAAAAGGAAGTTTAACAGATGGAGGAAATACTTTAATTACATCATTTATAGATAAATTATTTTCATTTAATTGAATATCAAATTGGAGATTTTCCTTTAACTTTTTAGTATCAAAAAAATCCTTTGACTGCAAGTTGAAATCTCCTGAAAAACTAGAATTACCCCCTAAAACAGCTAAATTTTTAAATATTAATTTATTTTCCAGTAAAGAAAATTGTTGAACTTTTAAATTTGCCAGTTCAAAAATATCGTCTTTAACGAAGGAAAAGCGTTTAATCTCCCCTTCTGCCAATCCATTCGAATAACAAGCATTATTAATTTGAGCATTAATTTTGGAAAACACTATGGAGTTATCATTCCTAATAAAGGAAATTTTTCCATTAGTCAAAACAAAAACTTTCCACGATAAATCTAATTTGGGCAGAACAAAAGGTATAGTATCATTGACAACCCCAGCCATTTTTTGTTGTTTCAAATATATGGTAGGTTCAAAAATTTCTATGGTCTTTATTTTATATTGTTGATTATTCGCATAATTTTTATCCAGACTAATAAAAGCACGAACCAGATTTATTTTATTGTAAATTCCTTTTGATGGTTCATTTTGGACAAAAGAAACAGAGTTAAGATTAAAAATTTCAGGATAAATTCTAATTTTTTCTGACGTTTTACCGCTTTTCTTCTTTTCAAACTTTTTAATCAACCAAGACAAAGAATTATCTTCAAAATTTTCAAGCTCATTCACATTTATTTTCGAATTAGAAATACTTAATTCATAAATAACAAGTCCTTCAGTAAAAATTTTAAATATATTAGGATGAAGCCTTGCGTAAATTTTTTCCGCAAAAAGTAAGGTATCCCTATTTGGGTCTTCTACATAGATATTATTTATTCTAAACTCTGTCAATCCCGATAAATAAATGCTTTCTATGCTATTTTTAGTCCCCAAATAAGATGAAATAGTTAAGGAAAGTGCTGAAACGGCAGATTTTTGAAAATAAGGAATTCGAAAGGCTATATTAAAAATTAAAAAAAGGAAAAAAAGGATGCCAATAGGCAATCCAATAATTCTCCCTAATTTTCTAAGGAAAATATACTTTTTAACCTGATTACCAACCTTTTCAGGGGTACTAGGTTGTTGTGACATTAGCTAAGATTTGGTTATCAAATAATGTAACGCTACAATCTTCTTTTTGGTGTATTGATTGAATAAAATGAAGCGCTAATTCTTCACTCCAAAGAAAACCATTTTTATTTACCGGCATAAAACCAACATGACCGCCCCATTTTGGCTTTAAAAAATAAAAATTATTTTGTTTGGTATCGAGATGGTATGGGAAACAAAAAGAACTTAAAAACGAGTCATTTTCAGCGTTGACTAATAGGCAGGGCAAAGAAATATTTGGTAAGTGCGTTAACGCCGCAGCCTTTTCCCAATAATCTTTTGCATTTAGGAAACCATGGAAAGGGCCTGTATAAAAATCGTCAAAAAAAGTAAAATTGTACTTCCATTTTGCCGGAAAGAAAGGCATTTCAGGAAATTGCTCTTGCTTTTGCTTCATTTTCCTTTTTAAACTTCGCAGGAACCTGAGCCGGTACAAAATATTTTCAAATTTGCCAATCGCCTTATTTGCTTCAGCAAGATGAAGAGGCACTGAAAAAGCTACACCACCTTTTACTTTATAATAAGCTGGATTATTTCCCTGGTTTGCTAAAAACCGTAATACCACGCTACCTCCAAGACTAAAACCTATCAGATAAATACTTTTATATGTATCTGTTTTGTGAAGAGATAAAACAACCTCTTCCAAATCTTCTGTTGCCGCCATGTGGTAGCCTTTCATAGTAAGATTTGGTTCGCCACTGCATCCTCTGAAATTAAAAGAGAGAACATCAAAGTTATTTTGTGAAAATATTTTGGCCATCCCTCTAATATAAGCTCTGTCAGAACTTCCTTCCAAACCATGCAATAAAATGACTAATTTATCTGCTCCTTTCCGCACAAAATCTAAATCTACAAAATCTCCATCCTTCAGAAAAAATCTCTGCCTTTCATAGTCGAGGGGCAGTTTTTTTCTAAAAAGAGCGGCCAAAATAGTATTAGCGTGGGTGTTTTTGAATAAAAAGGGAGGATTATACTCTTTGTAAAAAAACGACATTTTAATTGGTTTTAGCATTCTCCAAGGCCTTCCAAACCCGAATGGTATCTATAGCTGGCTTTACATCGTGAACTCTCAGAATTAGAGCTCCTTGTTGTAACGCAAAAAAATGCAAAGCTGTTGAACCGTGTAAAGCATCTTCAGGGGTTCCATCTATGACTTTATACACCATTGACTTCCTGGAAAGACCAACCATCATAGGACATTCAAGGATTTTAAAAGCGGAAAGATTTTGAAGTAAAGTATAATTTTGATGTAAGGTCTTGCCGAAACCAAATCCCGGATCAATAATAATATCTTTTACACCCAATTCCTTAAGCCTTTGATATTTTAAAATAAGAAAATCTAATACATCCAATGTTACATCTTTGTATCCAGTATTGTCTTGCATATTAC
Source organism: Saprospiraceae bacterium (assembly GCA_030728245.1). Taxonomy (GTDB): domain Bacteria; phylum Bacteroidota; class Bacteroidia; order Chitinophagales; family Saprospiraceae; genus BJGN01. The sequence continues at coordinate 31,829 of JANQZX010000090.1, forward strand.
TGGGGACACCTTTAAGATGCATTAATACATAAGGCATATTCGTTTTTGCTAAAAAAGGGAACATCTCTGGGTCGATGGTACCTGCAGAAATATCATTTACGAGCACAGCACCTTCTTGATAAGCGGCATTGGCAACGGCACTGTGGACTGTATCAATCGAAATAAAGGCATCTGGAAATTCCTTTTTAAGAGACTTTATAACAGGCACTATTTTCTCCATTTCATCTTTGGCATCTGATAAAGGAGCCCCTGGACGGCTAGACATTCCTCCAATATCAAGGAAAGTAGCTCCCTCTAAAAGATGAGTTTCCGCTTGTTTTAATATACTCCCCCTTTCAGTAAATCGACTTTTTTCATAAAATGAATCAGAAGTAATATTAATAACAGCCATTACCACCGGGGTTTCCAAAACCAACAGAGTGCCGCATAAATTAAGCGTTATTTTAGGGTGAATCATACACGATTTTAATTTTTTTTTTGCAAAATTATTGTTTTTATGGGTATCTTTTAAGCCACTTCTTTATTTTTATCTAAACTTAATCTAAATTAGAGGTTAAATATCTATTATGCAAAAAGAAACCTATAAGGTTCTATTGGCCGACGCGCAATTTCTCATAAGATTTGCATTAAAGGAATTATTGAAAGAAACGAAAACCTTTCTAATTATTGGTGAAGCGGGTAACGAAGCAGAATTAAACAAAATCATAGCTGAAACACCCCCAGACATTATCGTCATAGATTATAATCAACCAGGTTTTTTTTCCATTGAGAGTATAAAAAACATACAACAACATCATCCAAATATTGAACTTCTCGTTATTTCTTCAGACGAAAACAAAGAAAATATTTACGAGGTAATTCATGCGGGAGTCTTGCGCTTTCTCACCAAAAAATGCGATGCACATGAAATAAAGGAGGCATTCAGAGCTATTACAAATGGTGAAAAATTTTTCTGTACCAATATTTTTAATTTTATTTTTGAGATGTCTTTCTCACAAAATAATTATTCTTACAATCCTTTACCATTGTCAGCCAGAGAATTAGAAATAGTTCAACTCATTGCACAGGGATTAGTTGCCAAGGAAATAGGTAGAAAATTAAATTTAAGTACACATACTGTTTACACGCACAGGAAAAATATCATGGAAAAGCTTAAATTGAGGCGAAGCTCTGAATTAGTATTATTCGCGGTAAACAATGGACTTTTATTGTAAAAAATAGTCATGAAATTTTTTATTTTACTTTTATTTCCCAGTATGTTACTTGGCCAAAATGGTTTCGGAACCATCCGGGGAAAAGTCATTGATAAAGAAACGCAACTTCCATTGGAGGGTGTAAGTGTCCAGATGGTTGAAGATAATAAAGGAATCTATACAGATGATCAGGGAAATTTTACTTTTAGACAGCTTCAACCTGGCAGATACTCTTTACTTTTCTCTTACGTGGGATATCAACAGGGAAGTATGCCATCTGTTGAGGTAAGTAATGGAAAAGAAGCTCTTTTGACCCTTCAACTCATAGAATCACCCATTCAAATACAAGAGATTACTATTACGGCCGACACCGATAAATCCAGAGCATCCAATGAATTGTCATTTGTCAGTGGCCGTCAATTCAGCGTACAGGAGAGCAATAAATTTGCAGGTGGTTATAGTGACCCCTCTCGCATGGCTATGTCATTTGCTGGCGTAACCTCATCAGGAAATGATGATAACAACGAAATTATCATCAGAGGAAATTCACCAAAAGGCCTTTTATGGCGACTTGAGGGCATTGAAATACCGAATCCTAATCATTTTGGCGATGGCCAGGGTTCCACAAGTGGTATTATAAGCATGATAAATAGCAGTAGCCTCGCTAATTCAGATTTTTTCACCGGTGCCTTCCCCTCTGAATATGGGAATGCTTTATCTGGTGTGTTTGACCTTAAATTTAGAAGGGGGAATGACCAAAAACACGAGTTTAAAGCTTTGATTGGTGTGGTAGGATTAGAAATGGCCGCTGAGGGTCCAATTTCTAAAGCAGGCGCTTCTTACAGAATAAATGCAAGATATTCTACCCTCGAACTTTTATTTAAAACGGGATTAGTGAAAATTGAAACCGATGGATTTAAACCGGCCTTTAGAGATTACAATTTTACTTTTCATTTTCCAACAAAAAAATCAGGAAAGTTTACCTTTTGGGGTATTGGTGGTGAAAATTTTTCTGATAGTGACTACGATACATTTAAAGACAGGGATGAAAACAACGTAACTTCAACAGGACTAAGCCATCAGTTACCTATCAAAAATATAGGTTATATAAACACGGTAATAGCTTATTCAACCCAATCTCATCAATATTTCAGAGAAAATTTAATGAATAACGTTTGGATTAACACCTACGATGAAACCCATAAAGAACAAGCGTTAAGGTACTCAACCTATTTTAATCACAGATTAAGTAGTCAATGGAAAATGAGAACAGGTTTTATTTTATCCCGACTAGGTTTTGAACTAAATGAGGACCTCTGGAATTCAAGTCAAAAAAGGACGATTAACTGGCTAAATGAAAATGGACACACATTCAGTGTTCAAGGTTACAGCCAGATTAAATATACCCCAAATAATAAATGGCAATTTTCCGCTGGTGTACATTCCTTACATTTTGGACTAAATAATAAAACTACCGTAGAACCGAGGTTAGGTATTGAACTTAAAACAGGGGAGAAAACATCAATTACAGGGGGCTTTGGCATACATAGTCGGTTAGAGCCCACTTCTTTATATCTTTATAAGAGACAAACGAAACCTGGCGAATTTGTGCAGCCTTATAAAAATTTATCCCCCTCAATGGCCAGACATAGCGTTCTTGGCTTAAACAAAAATACATCAGGGCATTCCCGCTGGGTAATAGAGGCTTACCATCAAAAATTATATGAAATACCTATAGATACTAACCGAAAGAGTTTCTATTCCATTTTGAATGCCAGCGCTGGCATTCCGGGAGCCATTCTTATAAACAAAGGTATTGGTAAAAACATAGGTGTAGAATTTACTCTTGAACAATTTTTGCACAAAAATTTCTATTACCTTTTTACCCTATCCGTTTTTCAATCAACCTATCAAAATTTAGATTTTAAGTGGAGAAACACCGTTTTCAACAATACATTTGCCGGTAGTGCCGTTTTGGGAAAGGAATTTCCAATAGGTAAAGAAAAAAAGCACTTTTTGTCTTACAATATAAGGTATATGCTTCGAGGAGGAAATAGATTTATTCCCATTAATTTACAAGAATCAATTAAACGGAAAACGACCATTTTAGATAATAATAACGCGTATGAACCGAGGCTCCCTACCTATTGGAGGTTTGATTACGGCATGGCTTACAAAATTAATAAAGAGAGAACTACCTGGACTTTTAGAATAGATTTACAAAATGCCACTGTAAGAAAAAATAAAATCAGAGAGCGATTTAACAATCAAACGTTACAGATTTACTACAATTATGCGTTACCTCTCATCCCCATTCTGGCTTTTCAAGTTGATTTTTATTAAATATGGAAACTATTTCATAAATTTACCATTATGTGCCCTGATTTTTGTTACCATTTGAATATTTTTTACGCATGAAAAACATTAGAAATAAAATGTTGAAATATACTTCTTTGGCCTTTGCACTATTTATTTGCCTCCATCTTGAAGGACAAAATCTGAGCTCGTCTTTAAACCTTATTGTAGGTCCGGAAACCACTCAAAAAATGGAATTTGCATATTCCAATACTAAAGCTGGAAAAGAGTATGTAAAATACTTATTTAAAGTCTCTAATGATGAAACTATTATCTTTGATATTGGTGTTGAATCAGACGCTGAAATTCAGTTGGAAAAGCCTAAAAATGCCATCGTGTGTAACCCTTTAACATGGAATAATTTAGATGCTCCTACAAAAGAAAGTATTATTTCAGGTAATCAATCTGTACATCTTGTATTGCCTATCGGCTCAAATCAATATAGAATTACCCCTGTTTATGCAGTGGAATGGATTAAAACTTTGGGAAACAAGTGTGAATTCAGAAGTACCGACATGGAGTTCATTATTGATCTGAATAGAGAGGTAATTCTTTCGACATCAAATAATTTGATTCAAAAGTTGTCAGAGGAAAAAGTTGGGCAATGCAAAATTTTTACCTTTAGAAAAAATTCAAAAATTCAAACAACGCTTTATAAAGACGTAACCTGGTCTCCAAAACTCGGTGTGATAAAGGAAACTTTTTCTGAAAATCAAGGTGAATATGCTCTTTTAAGAGTTCAGGGAATTTCAGTTACAGAATATATGAATAAGCAATGCACACAGGATATAGCAATAAATCAAAAGGAAGTTACTCAGGATGTTTTAAGGACTAAAGGATCAGAAGAAAAAAGTTATAATGGAAAAACCCATGTGGTTGAGCAGGGGGAAACTTTTTTTGGTATCGCCAAAATCTATCAAATTTTACCAGGCGACTTAATGGATTTTAATCCTTCCATAGATCCTAATAAAATGAATATTGGTCTTGTTATAAATATTCCACCAACAACAAAGCCGAATGTAATGACTGAGGGAATGTATGTCATGCAGGAAGGTGATAACAAAGAAAAAATTTCTCAACTTTTTGGTGTAACCCACCTGGATCTGAACAACTGGAATCCAGACTTTGATAGGAAGGTTGTCGGTGACATTATTTTCGTTAAACCACCGTCTAAAGGTCCTGAGTTGGAAGGTGTGAGAACAAAAGGTGCGAATGTAACGGTTGATAATAAACTAAATACTATATTAAAGACCCAATGGTGGGAAACAACGGATGGAAAACACATAGTAAAAGCGAACGAATCAATAGCTATGCTTTCCGCCGCCTACGGATTCACTGAAGAGAGATTCAGACACATGAACGGCCTTAGTCAGAATGAAAAAATCAAAGAAGGTCAAATACTAACAACCCTGGCTTGCCCGGTCCAAGTTAAAATGACGGAAAATCCTGCAAGAATATCTCCAGAAAATACAAAAACGGATAAAGGAGGGGTACCTGAAATAAAACAAGCAGGAGCTAAACAGGAGGAAGTCACACCTTATTTTGATATTCAAAATGGAAAAATAACCTCATTATTTTCAGAACCTGAAATTATTTCAACGGAGGTTGAAAACCAGAAAACAGTAAAAGGGTCCTCCTCTCAGAGAGAAATATACATTGTTCAGCAGGGAGACACGGTCAACGGAATTGCCCTAAAATTCAATTTATCCGAAACAAAACTTAGGCAATTAAATAAATTAGCTAAAGGAGAAGTAGTATTACCAAGACAGCGAATATTCCTAAACTAAGAAAGTAGTGTTTTTTTAATTTGGTCTGCCTGTGCCATGGTAGTTTCATAACCTATATCGTGAATAAGGTTGAATTTGGGCAATGAAAATAGGTAGAATTCCTGAACTTTTGGTTCGATGACAATATCACAAGCGATAAGTTCTGGTTGGGTATTGGCATTCATAAACAATTCGAAACAACGCTGAGCAACTTGTATAGATGACTGATATTCTTTGTCTTCATCCATAGAAAGTGGAATAACGTTTACACCTATTAATCTTTGCGCCTGCGAGATAATAGCAGAAGCAGGCAAATTATTTAAAATCCCCCCATCAGCGTACCTGTCTCCATTAATAATTACAGGTTTAAAAACTAAGGGAATGGAACAAGAAGCTAAAATAGTATCTAATAACGGACCTTCATGAAAAATTTCAGTCTTTCCCTTGGTAAGATTTGTCGCCGTTACAAATAATTTCATTTGAAGATCTTCAAAATTAGGGGGAATACCTACATCGATTAAACGCTCTTTCAAATAATTTAAATTTGATATGCCTCCGGCCGACCATTCAAATCTAAAAAATTTCCACAAGCTACTATGACCAACGAAATCAATCATCTCCTTACTGGACAACCCCATAGCATAAAGAACACCAATAATTGCACCAGCACTTGTACCTGAAATAACAGTAGGATGAATATTTAATTCATTCAATGCCTTCAAAACACCAATATGTGCAATACCTCTGGCTCCTCCGCCTGAAAGAACCAGGCCAATATCATGTTTAACCTTCATTTAATGTGATATAAATGGAAAGACCTAAAACCCAAATAAAAAATAGTTTACAAATAAATAACGTAACAATCTAACAACAGTTCTGTTATTTTTTGGTTTATCTGATTACTTTTGTGGCTTATTTGAAAGAAATGTTTAATTAACAAACTATTCTATGAAAAAATTTACTATTAAATTTCTGTTTGGCCTTGTGGCCCTCCTTGGATTTAACCAACTTAATGCACAGGGTGTAACTACTTCATCTGTAGCAGGTAGGGTTAAAGATTCAAAAGGTGAGTTCCTTGTTGGTGCCAATATTCAGGCGGAACATTTGCCTTCAGGTTCTCTTTACGGAAACTCAACAGACGATGGAGGTTACTTCAGAATCCCGGGTATGCGTGTTGGTGGTCCATACAAAATCACTATCACTTACACTGGTTACAAAGAAAAACTTATTGAGAATGTTACATTAAGTTTAGGAACAACAGCTACATTCAATGTTGAACTTACCGAAGATGCTATTGAGTTGAGCGGACTAGAGATTATTGCAGATAAAAATGACATATTTAGTGGTAACAGAACTGGCGCTGCAACGAACTTCAATTCTAAAGAGATTAATGCGCTTCCTACACTAAGTAGAAATGTACTTGGTTTCGTTGGTTTAACTCCTCAGGCGAATGGTAGTTCCTTTGGTGGCCAGGATAACAGATTGAACAACATTACCATTGACGGTTCTATTTTCAACAACTCATTTGGACTTGCTGGTCAACCAGGTGGACGTACAGGTGTTGCTCCTATTAGTTTAGATGCGATTGAGGAATTACAAGTAAACATTGCTCCTTTTGATGTTAGACAATCTGGTTTCGTAGGTGCCGGTGTAAATGCGGTTACCCGTTCAGGAACAAATGAATTTAGTGGCTCTGCTTACTATTTCACCCAAAACAGAGACTGGATCGGTACTAAGGCAAAAGAAGCTACAGTTACACCAGGTCAATTCACTGATTATCAGGCAGGTTTCAGACTTGGTGGTCCAATTATCAAGAATAAATTATTCTTTTTTGCCAGTGGTGAAATTGACAGAAATACTACACCTAATTTACTTGTAGCAAATAACGGATCACAAGCACAATCAGGTAACGTTACCAGTGTATTAGCATCAGATTTGAAGGGAGTTTCTGATTTTCTACGTCAGAATTTTAATTACGAAACAGGCCCTTATCAAGACTACAACATGGGTCGTTTTGCCAACAAGTTGTTGTTGAAATTTGACTACAATTTGAATAAAAATAATAAAATTAGCCTTAGATATACCTATTTAGATTCGGATCAGGATGTTTATGTATCAGGAAGCTCTTCCTTAGGCTTGGGCGGTAGACGTGGTCCAAATGCATTGAGCTTTCAAAATTCTAATTACATCATTAATGACGATATTCAATCAATTGTTGGTGAGTGGAACACGGTAATTTCAAATAAAATTTCAAATAATTTTATTGTAGGCTATACCTATAACAACGAAGATCGCGGAACTTACGGTGAAATGTTTCCTTTAATTGAAATATTAAGAAACGGAGCCAGCTATATTGCTGCGGGCTTTGAACCTTTCACACCTAGCAATAGATTAAATTACAAGACATTCCAAATGTCTGATAATTTATCGTTCTACTTGGGAAAGCACACTATTTCTACTGGATTTAATGTGGAGAATTTAAGTTTCGAAAACGTATTCTTCCCAGGTTCACAGGGTGTTTTTGTGTATAATAGCTTGGCTGATTTTTATACAGACATGAACGACTATAAAGCGAACCCTTCAAGAACAACTTCACCCATTTCTCTTCGTCGTTTTCAATATCGTTATTCTGGCCTTCCTGGTGGTGCTGAGCCAGTTCAACCTACTCAGGTTCTTTATGCTGGTCTTTATGTTCAGGATGAAATTAATGTATCAGAGAAATTAAAAGTTACTCTTGGATTAAGAGCGGATTTACCTATTTTTGAACCAACCGGTTTTGAAAATAAAAAAGTGAGTGGCGAACAATATCTTTTAAACGGTGAAAATATAAAAATTAACACCGCTGCATTACCTGAATCTAAAGTTTTATACTCACCAAGAGTAGGATTTAATTATGATGTAAAGGGTGATAAAACCTTACAGTTAAGAGGGGGAACTGGTCTATTTACAGGACGTCCTGTATTCGTTTGGATAAGCAATCAGATTGGTAATAATGGTGTATTAACAGGTTTCGAACAATTTGATAATACAAAAAACAGACCATTTACTACAACACCAGGTCAGTTTGTGACTAATCCTACCTTACCGTCATCGTATGAAATAGCTGTAACGGCACCTGACTTCAAATTTTTACAAACTTTGAGAAGTAATTTAGCATTAGACGTAAAATTACCTTTAGGAATAATTGGAACATTTGAAGCACTTTACAGCAGAAACGTAAACGGTTACATCTACTATGATGTAAACATGCAAAATGCAACAAATAAATTCAATGGTATAGATACAAGATCAAGATATCCAGCAAGTGGACTATCCGGTACTGCGGCAAATAATGCTATTCGTATAAATCCGTCTACTGTAAATGCTATATATCTTACCAATACGAATCAGGGCGACGGTCTGACTTTAACCACCACTTTCAAAAAATCATTTAATAATGGATTATTTGCAAGCCTTGCTTACAACTATGGTCGTGCCAGAGATATGATGTCTGCTGGTTCTATTGCAGCTGGTTCATTTAGAGGTGTTCCTTCTGTAAATGGTAACAACTTTTTAGACTTAGCTTTCTCAAATAACGACAGAAGACACCGTGTATTAGCCATTGCTTCTTATCGTTTAGAATATGGTGATTTCGGTGCAACACAGTTTGGTTTAACTGTTGACGGATTTACAGGATTCCGTTACAGCTACACTATTAATGGTGATATGAACGGTGATGCTATTGTTAATAACGATTTATTGTTCATTCCCAATAAAGGTTCTGACTTAAAATTCACTACATTGACAACTGGTGGTGTAACATTTACACCAGAACAACAGGCTGCTGCTTTTGAAGCATTTATCACTCAGGATAAATACTTAAATGCAAATAGAGGAAAATATGCTGCTAGAAATGGTGCTATGGCACCAGGCTTAATCAGAGCTCAGTTTTCCATTGTTCAGGAGTTTTTCGTAAAAGTTGGGAACAAAAGAAATACGATTCAACTACGTGCTGATATTAGTAACTTTGGCAACCTTTTAAATGCTAATTGGGGAGTTTCTCAAAGAGTTATAACTAATAGACCACTTTCTTTTGCCTCAGTTGGTACTGACGGTGTACCAACATATAGAATGTGGACTATTCCAGGTTCTGACGGAAAGCAGAAATTACTTGATACATCATTCCAGTATAATGCTTCATTAGGAGATGTTTACCAAGCGCAAATTGGCGTTCGTTATATCTTCAATTAATCATTCATAGTAAAAAAGCCCTCTTAACTTTAAGTTAGGAGGGCTTTTTTTATGCTTTAAATTTAAGAAAAATTTCAGCTAGCATACATCTTACGCTCCCCCCTCCATATTTTTCAATGATAGGAATATTACCTTTCACTATTTTAGAAAAAGATTCAATACGAGTAATTTGAGATAATGAAAGCGACTCAAAGGCAGTTTGAGACATAATAAGCAACCTCTCTCCCTTTTCATTTTTTACAGCCAACATATTGCCAGCAAACTTAGCTATTTGATTCATAGAAATTGGAATAATCTCTTTTCCTGTTTCAAAAAATAATTTTTCTATAGCAACTTTTTCATTGATGTCTGGTAAAGCCTCCCCTCCCCAGATAACAAAGTTTTCACTCAAAGCCATCATGACATTCGTATGATAAATATCCATGCCGCTTTTATCTTTAGCGTTAAAAACGCCTAAGCGATACCCCATTTTATCTGCCCATTCAACCAATAATTTATCATTTGTTCTGATGCTTCGACAAGCATAAGCGATTTTATTAGCTCTATCCAGAATTAAACTTCCTGTTCCTTCTAAATACTGTCCTACGTTTTCAGCAGACTCTAAATGAATGCGATGAAAAAGATGATAATTCTCTTTTAATCCCTCAATAATATCTTCTCTTCTTTCCAATCTTCTATTTTTTGAAAACATGGGATAAGTAACCAAAGTTCCGTCAGAATGAGTTGAAAACCAGTTATTTGGAAATATTGAATCTGTTGTTTTTATAGAAATATCATCTTCTACCACGGTAATGGTTAAGCCATTTTCTCTTAAAACACAAACAAAATCATCAAATTCCTTTACGGCCAAAGTGGCAATTTGTTTAGGAGATATAGTATGGTCATTTACCTGAAATGCATTGTTCGATGCAGTTTCCTCATTAAACCCAAAATGTGAGGGTCTTACCATTAACAGGTGAGAAGTTATACTGGGTTCCAGTTCAATATCAAATATCATCCTCCCGATATTTTAGTTAACTTATAGTCAGCTGCTAATAATAAAGCCAACACCTTTGTACGATGATCACCTTGAAGAATAATTTCATTATCTTTTACAGCCCCCCCAACGCCACATTTTTGTTTCAATATTTTACCTAAAGCCTCACAATCTGACATTTGGCCGATAAAGCCATTAATTAAGGTTACCTCTTTTCCTTTTCTCTGCTTTCTGTCCAGATGAATCCTTAATACTTGTTTAGAAGGCACTAAAGTCTCCATTTGCTCTCCCTGATCCATTTCGTATTGAAAATCAGGATTAGTAGAGTAAACTACACCTACCCTATTTTTTTCTTTTTTACTCATATTAAATAGGTTTATTCCCAACTAAAGCAGAGGCCACTGCATGATCTAGTGCAACTTCTGCCAGAGGTCTCGTAAATGAATTTAATTCATGCATTGCCTGATCTATGGCAGATTTATCGTCCCCTTTGGTAGTTGAACGTAATAATTCACCTAAATCTTTCATTTTATTCACTTCATTTATATCAAATAAACCCGCATTTTGTAAAATAAACTTATCTAAGTGATGAAGAACATTGGCTGCTTCATTTTTAGACTCTTGTAAGGCTCTGGCAGCTAAATCAGAAGAAGCATTTTTAATAGAATCGATGAGTAGAAGCGCCATTTCCTCTTCTGAGATGCCATATTGAGCCTGAATGATTACAGATGTTTCAACTCCGGAACGAAGCTCACTTGCTTTAACTTTAAGAATACCATCGGCATCTAAAAGAAATTGAATTTCAATTTTGGGAATACCCGCTGGCATGGGTGGAATACCTGACAAAACGAATTCACCTAATTTTCTATTGTAAGCAACCAAGTCACGTTCACCCTGGAAAACAGAAACCATAAGTTTAGTCTGACCATCCACTGAGGTGGTGTAATTTCTTCCTACTTTGGTAGGAACCTTTGAATTTCTGGGAATAATGGTATCCATTAATCCACCTACGGTTTCAATACCTAATGAAAGAGGCGTTATATCCAATAATAATAAATCTTCCTGGTTGCCAGCCAGAATATCAGCTTGAATAGCGGCACCTAGCGCAACAACTTCATCTGGATTCAACTGATCAAATACAGATTTTTGAAAAAAAGCACTTACCTCTTTTTTAACCAAAGGAACACGGGTAGAACCACCGACCATAATAACCTGATCTATGGAATTTATATCCAGATTTGCATCGGACAAAACCTTTTTACAAGCCAATAATGTTCTATCAATCAGAGGTTTAATTAAAGATTCAAATCTAGAACGAGTTAATGATAATTCTCCAAAGCGTGTATCAGTTTCCTGAAACAAATCATGATCTGATAGATGTTTTTTAGCTTTTTCTGCTAGTTTTCTTAAAGAAGGAATAAAGGTAGGAGGAAAACCTTTCTGGTCACACCAATGTCTGGCAATTAACTTATCCATATCATCACCCCCTAAAAAAGTATCACCGTGCGTTGACAGCACTTCAAAAACGCCATCTTGAATCTGTAGTACAGATATATCGAAAGTTCCTCCACCTAAGTCATAAACCGCCACTGTTTGAACAACTGATTTATCAAGGCCGATACCATAGGCTAAACTGGCGGCTGTGGGCTCATTAATAATTCTTAACACTTCCAGGCCAGCTAATTTACCGGCATCTCTTGTTGCTTGTCTTTGCGCATCATTAAAATAAGCAGGAACGGTAATAACAGCTTTGGACACTATATTATCTAAAAGTTTTTCTACCCTGAATTTAAGCGATTTAAGAATTTCCGCTGACAATTCAATGGGCGTAAATGACTTATCTCTCAATTTAATTTTCACTAAATTTTCGGGACCGGTATCAAGCAACTCATAGCCATAAAAGTCCTTATAAGCCAACAGATCATCATAAGATTTACCCATGAGCCGTTTGACAGAATAGATGGTATTTTGAGGATCTTCTTCTATATGTACGCGCGCTTTTTCTCCAACGGAAAAAACGTTATCTTCAGAAAGATGAAGTAAAGAAGCTAATAAAGCATTCTCTCCAAATTCATCCTTAACAACCTGAGCTTTACCATTTTCCATTATGGCAACCAAAGAGTGAGTGGTTCCGAGATCAATGCCAATAATGATAGGATTCTCGTTTTTTATAGAACCACTTTTTAAATCAATTGCAAACTTGGGCATAAACAAATTAAATTTTATGTGTACAAAACTACTTTTTAATCCTTAAAAAGTTAATTTTATCCTTAAACATATCGCAAAAAGGTTTGTTTCAGCCTTACTTATAAATATTTTTTATGACACCAACCATGGACAAGAAAAAGCATCATTTGAATGAAATGAATAAAGGGACTACTTTATTTTTTATTCTTGGCGGATTTTTTATTGCTAACGCACTAGTTGCGGAGTTTATAGGGGTAAAAATATTTGCTTTAGAAGACACTTTAGGAATTTCAAGATTTAATATCAACCTTTTTGGGCAAGAAGGAGCGCTACAATTCTCCGCAGGGGTATTACTCTGGCCTGTAGTATTCTTAATGACCGATATAATTAATGAATATTTTGGAAAACAAGGCGTTAGAAAGTTATCCATTTTTACTGCCGGACTCATTGCTTACGCATTTATCATAATATTTTTCGCCATTCAACTTTCACCTGCTGACTGGTGGACCACTCAAAATCAAGCTCAGGGGGTGGAAAATATGCAAACTTCATTTAAAGTTATTTTCGGCCAGGGTATATTAATGGTATTTGGATCATTAACTGCTTTTTTGGTTGCTCAATTAGTCGATGTTTTATTGTTCCATCAAATTAAAAAAATAACTGGAGAAAAGCGGATCTGGCTTAGATCTACAGGATCGACTTTCGTCTCTCAATTTATTGATAGTTTTGTTATTTTAACCATAGCATTCAAATGGGGCCCCGAACTTGTTGGCAATGTAACACCCTGGACATGGAATCAAATTCTTGCGGTTGGAACGATTCAATATTTTTATAAAATATCTATGGCCGTTTTATTGACACCAGTCATATATGGGGTTCACCAAATAATAGATCGCTATTTGGGTAAGGAGGAGTCGTCAAAAATGAAAGAATTGGCTGCTTTATAAGCTAAAACTAAACCTATTACCTTATTGTAATTAAGCATACCCTCTTTAATTCCCTGCCCTTTAAGATAGGCATCATACATTTTATACTGAAGATTTGGCATCCAATCTTCATAACTATTACTGTAATTTTGTATGTCTATTAGATCCTTTCTAAGACCTGTTGGGAGTTCCTTCATTTTTTCATCAAAAAAAGAAGGGGAATTTCTTCTGATGTTTGAGGCCAGGTATCTCCAATAACCTAAGGTTGTAGCGTAGGCAATGTAAGGGTTCTGATCATTGGTATGACAGATAAAAGCTAAAAAATTACAAGTACCTTCATCAGCAAAACCATAACCATGTGCCATCTCATGGGCCATAACCGAAGTAAAGTGTATGGGATGTAAGCCAGGATCTACATTACCCTCTCCTGAAAAAGGAAAATACATACCCGCAGTACTAAAATGCAGGAAAATTCCTTTTGGTAGATTAGATGTTATGGGAACCTTTGCATGTGATGGAAATCCATGCATCTTCAACCAAAATTGAAGATTTTTTTGAATGATTGTTTGTTGGACTTCGTTCTTTACATTATATTTCACTATATCAATACCTATGGCCGTATCAGCTAACAACTCTCTGATTTTCAAAAGATGAACGGTTGTTTCTTCATATTCAGACACCAATTGTTTGTAAGTAAATGGTGCTGATTTAACCTTCCAATGACAATCAATGGGCAAGCGATAATAATTAAATCCCCAAACAAAATAAAATAAAAAGTATAAAAAGCCTAAGCTGTTTATAATCAAACTAAACTTTACAATTTTCTTTTGTTTTGAAAATGAAACCAAGAAAATAAAAACTAAAAAGAGTATTGGTATAGAGAACAAACCCGGTAAAATGTATAAAACAGAAATTTTTTGAAGAATAAAGCTAACGACAGGATAAATACCATTAGCATAATAATCTTCCACCCAGGATGGATTGCTGGCAAATACATATTTAACCAATTCGGTAAAAATAATTAGGACAATGCCCGATAGATGGTAGTATTTCATTTTTTAACTTAACTTTACAACTAAATTACTAAACGCTTTGTTTTGATAACTTAATATTTAAAACAATTAAAATGGCATTTGAATTCACTGACAACAATTTTAAAAGTACAGTTTTAGATACCCCTGGTATTGCTGTAGTTGATTTTTGGGCAGAATGGTGCGGACCATGTCGTATGGTTGGCCCAATCATAGAGGAGTTAGCAAAGGAATATGACGGTAAGGTAATCGTTGGCAAACTTGATGTTGATGCTAACCCTGAAGTTTCAATGAAATATCAAATCCGTTCTATACCTACTATCTTGATTCTTAAAGATGGTGAAATTATCCATAAACATGTTGGCGTGGCTACAAAACAAAGTCTGGTTCAAAAAATAGAAGAGGCTGCTGCCGTGTAAATACGTTCAACCAACCATTTAGAGTCTTTGTATTTTATACAAAGACTCTAAACTACAATAATTGTTTATGTCTTATTGGGAGAATCCAAAAATTCGTGAGTTTAACAACATAGATCTTTTAGCCAGGCAAGTGGTTGAAGGGTTCATTATTGGTTTACATAAAAGTCCATTTCATGGATTTTCAGTTGAATTTGCTGAGCACAGAATATACAATCAAGGAGAATCAACCAAAAATATTGATTGGAAGGTTTTTGCCCGCACCAATAAGTTATTCACTAAAAGATTTGAAGAAGAAACCAATTTGAGGTGTCAAATAGTCATAGATACCTCTTCGTCTATGTATTTTCCCGAGAGAAAAGCAGGCGATAAAAATTATTTAAACAAGCTTTATTTTTCTTCACTTGCTGCAGCTTCATTGATGCAGTTATTACAAAAGCAAAGAGATGCTTTTGGTCTCAGTCTTTTCGATGAAACGGTGTACACTCACTCACAATGTAAATCGAGCACGACCCATTACCGTTTGTTATTAAGTTATCTTGAAAAAAAATTAAATATTCCCGTTCCATTAGTCACTACCTCAACGTCACAAGCCCTTCATCAGATTGCTGAAAGTATTCATAAAAGATCATTGGTTATCATTTTTAGTGATATGTTTGAAACTTCTGATGATCAGGACGCTATGTTTGCATCACTTCAGCATCTAAAACACAATATGCACGAGGTAATTTTGTTTCATGTGACAGATAAAAAGTTAGAATTAGATTTTGATTTCGAGGACAGACCTTACCTCTTCGTAGATCTTGAAACAGGAAATGAGGTAAAATTACAAGCGGGTCTGGTAAAAGAAAGCTATAAAGAAGAATCTTCCTTATTGTTAAAAAATTTAAAAATGAAATGCCTTCAGTATAAAATTGATTTTGTTGAAGCAGACATTAATGAAGGATTTCACCCTATTTTACAGAGATACTTAGTTAAACGATCAAAAATGAAAGTAGGTTAATATGCAAGTTTATATTTTACCTGAAAGCAAAACGAGAATTGATAAATGGCTTTGGACCGTTAGGATTTTTAAGTCCAGAACAATTGCCACAGATGCTTGTAAAGCTGGAAAAATAAAAATTAATGGCTTGGAGATTAAGCCTTCTGCTTCTGTTAGTAGGTTAGACAAAATTGAAGTTCGCAAGAATGGATTTAATTTTCAATTTGAGGTTAAAGAATTACTAAAAAACCGCGTACCCGCTCCCATTGCTAAAGAATGTTTCCAAAACAACACGCCAGTATCAGAATTAGAAAAATATAACGATTGGTTTAATGGCAAGAAATCAAGCGTACTAAGAGCCAGAGGTACAGGAAGACCTACCAAAAAAGATAGACGAAGTATGGACGATTTCAGCGATTTCGATGAATTTGACGAAGAAGAAGAAATTTAATTATTTCCTTTCTTTTTCTTTTCCAAGCTACTTTTACCGAATAAATCTTTTCCCTCCCTACCTAAAATAGGTTTCTGTCTAATAGTCTCTTCATCTGTCGAAGTAACTGTAAGCATCTCAATATATTCTAATTTATTTGGTAAGATTTTAAAAGCCTCGTAACTTCCATCAGGAACCATTTCCTCAGGCTGTCCGGCTTTTAAAACCAGTGGGGCCAAATGGTCGAAAACAATTAATCCGAGTTCTGAATCATAATTCAACTTTATGGTTGATTCTGCGGAATAGGAAAGAATAAATCTGAGAGGAATAGTGGCGCTTGAATCTTTAGGATTAGGTGGAAAAATAGATGCACCGAAAACTGGTTTATTGCCAACAAAACGAATGGGTTCAATCCACTTTTTACGCGTTTTACCGTCATTTGCATCATAGCCAAAAGCAAGATAAGTGGCAGAATCACCTACACCAAATTGCTGAATACCATAAACAAGACACCCCATCCAATTTTCGGGTCTTAAAGAAGCTACATCGGGTTGAGATATAGTAAAAGACCTATCAATTAATGGAAATAAAATTAAACTGTCCGATTTCCTTTGTAAAGCACCATAATATCTATATTCTGTCGGTGAAACTGCCAATTGCCAGGTAAACATACGAAAACTACTATCCGGAGGATACTGTAAAGAAACAGATTTTAGCTTTGAAAAAGGGTAATAGAAAGAGTTCTTAATTTTCAAGGTTTTTACCAGGGTAACAATAAGGTCTCTGGTCGCATAGAACCTATCTTCAGGTAAAGAATCATTAACTATAGAATAAGCATAAAAAGATAGAGTGTCCTCTAAGGCAGATAACTCCTTCTTTTCAGTTGCTGAGAAGGTAATCTTACCAGTTTGACCTGATAGGGATAATGTTATTAATATAAGATACAAGAAAAAAATATATCGCATGAATTTTATGTTTTTTAGAAAACACTATATTCATCTTATTTATTGCTTTTTCTCGACTTATTATTCTTATAGTCTCTAAAAACAAAAGAACCCAGACCATCCAAAGAACTATAAAACGCCTTTCCCTGGTTTGCTTTAGTAAATTGATCCACGAAATTCATTAAATAAGGATCTCTCGCAATCATAAAAGTAGTGATAGGGATATCCATTTTCCTACATGACTGCGCCAGATTCAAGGTACGGGAAACAATGGTTCTATCGAGACCGAAACTATTCTGATAATACTTTTTACCCTTTTTTATGCAAGTAGGCTTACCATCTGTAATCATAAAGATTTGCTTATTAGAACTTCGGCGTTTCCTTAATATATCCATGGCAAGTTGTAGGCCGGCCACCGTATTTGTGTGATAAGGCCCAACCTGAAGATAAGGTAAATCTTTTATTTCGATAGTCCAGGCATCATTTCCAAAAACAAGAATATCGAGTGTATCTTTTGGAAATCGGGTAGTTATATATTCAGAAAGAGCCATAGCTACTCTTTTTGCTGGGGTAATACGATCTTCGCCATAAAGAATCATAGAATGAGAAATATCAATCATCAAAACGGTTGACATTTGACTTTGATCATAAGTTTCTTGTACCTCAAGATCATTTTCTGATAGTTTAAAAGAATCTATCCCATGATTTACCTGAGCGTTTTTTAAGGACTCAGACATTGCAATTTTATCTAAAGCATCCCCAAAAACAAAAGGCCTCCTTTCAGAAGTAAGTTCGTCTCCCCTACCCTCGAGACGAGTATTATGACCGCCGGCTTTACTTTTCTTAATATCGCCAAAAACATCTTCCAATGCCTTCTTTCGCATGGCCAACTCCATTTTAGGAGCGGGAACCAATTCGGGGGATTGAGCATCTTTAGAACGAATAAACCCCTGGTCCTTAAGATCCTGAATAAAATCAGCTAAACCATATTCAGGCGTTGTCAACTTGTATTGTCTATCGAGCTCTGTTAGCCAAGATAAAGCTTCATCAACATCACCTGATGTATGAAGTAGTAATTCCTTAAAAAGTTTGAGTAACCGATCGAAAACATTATTGTCTTTATCCTGATTTCCAACATCACCAAATTTCCACCCAATCATATAAACCGATTTATTATTACTTTATAACACAACAACTAGCCAACTGCAAGTAGTCGGGTCTGTCAGAGGACAAATTATGTATAAAACTTTCTTTCAACTCTCCTCTATCAATAACAAAAACGCCAGGCATTTGAAATCCGTCGCCAATTTGCGCACTTGGTGACTGCCCACTCTTTATTCCTGCAGAAAAGCCACGAATAAGAGATTGCAATCCAAAAAGTTGATTAAAATTCCCTTTTACCAATCCAAAAGCACTATAATATCTACAATTGGGGTCACTGACATGATGAATGTTTAGCAATCCAAATTTACTGAAATTCTTTTCAGCTGTGTCAAAATCGGTCATGTGGACAAACACAATTTTAAGCCCACTTGTTTCAATTTTAGATCTACTTTTAGATATATCAACGAGAGCTTCCTTACAAAAAATACATCCGAAATGCCTTAAAAAAACCAATAGAACAGGATTTTCGAAAGTAAGATTAAACACAGAATCTCCATTATTGGTAACCATTTGGTTGAGCCATTCTTTTTTAAAGAGACCAAATTCCATTTAAAAAAAGTTTATTACTTAAACAATAAATAGTGTAAAGGGTTCAAGCAGGGGAAATAAATGGGACTTATAAAAAAAATCCATACCTCTATAATTAAAGAGATATGGATTTTAATAATCATTTAAAAAAAAGCCTATTTTGATAGTCCATCATAAACCTCCATAACCTGACGAACCTGATCGGCTGAATCATTTAGAAGGGCCATTTCAGACTCATTTAATTTTAACTCTATCAGCTGCTCAATACCATTAGCTCCCAATTTAACTGGAACGCCAACAAAAACGCCATTTAGATTATACTCACCATTTAAAAGAGCACAACAAGGATAAATTCTATTCTCATTTTTCAAAATACTTTCCACCATCTGAGCGGCAGCAGCACCTGGAGCATACCAGGCAGAGGTTCCCATCAACTTAACTAATTCACCGCCGCCAACTTTTGTCCTTTCAACAATGGCGTCTAAAGATGCTTCATCAATTAACTCCGTAACAGGAATTCCACTTATGGTAGTATAACGAGGGAGCGGAACCATAGTATCACCATGACCTCCCATTAGTACTGCCTGAATATCCTTTGGAGAAACATTAAGCGCTTCCGCTAAAAAAGCTCTATATCTGGCTGTATCTAAAATACCCGCCATTCCAAAAACGCGGGAAGAAGGTAATCCCGATGTCTTCCATGCGGCGTAAGTCATGACATCCAGAGGATTTGAAACTACGATGATAATAGGATTAGCTGAATACTTCATTATCTGTGCGGTAACAGAGGAAACGATATTAGCATTGGTGCTAATAAGATCATCTCTTGACATACCTGGTTTTCTCGGAATACCCGCGGTGATCACGACAATATCAGAATCGGCGGTCTTCGCATAATCATCTGTACCAGTAATACGTGTGCTATAATAATCAACCGGGGCTTGTTGCCACATATCTAATGCTTTACCTTTTGCCATATCCCCCTGGATATCGAGTAAAACAATTTCATTAACTAAATCTTTGTGCGCCAGTACATTCGCCACAGTAGCTCCCACATTTCCGGAACCGATCACAGTAACCTTTCTCATGATATTTTTTTTGTTTAGTTTGCTTGGAATTTGGTATAAAAATACAAATATTTTAAAATTTTATCCACCTTTTTTTGGATATGTAATAATAAACCTTTTACTTTACTCCCGAGAGGTGAAAAATATACTTTAAAAGCAGTATTTTTTCCCAAGGCATTTACATATCGTTTTTATCAAGCTGTAAGGCACTATGCAACTACGCGTATTGTTCCTTTTACTCGCTTTTTTATTGTCACATAACACTTATGGACAATTATCAAAGCCATGTAACACTGTTAACAGTGTTCATAATGAATGGGTAACACGTTTTCAACAACGATTACCGATTGACAATTTTTTACGTAGTTCCCTCACCCTCTATTTTCCTATAAAAATTTTCATCTCCGGTAAGGTACATGGCCAGTCCGGTACTATTTCCCCAGATAAATTAATGGACGAAATTTGTCATTTAAATAAATTATATAAACAAGCTAACATATCCTTTTACTTAGAAAGTCAGCCCACAATATTGAGTTCTACCACTTATGAAAATATTGAAACTGAGTTTGAGTTAGGTCAGTTATTACAATCGTATAAATCAACGATGGCAATTCCTGTTTACGTCGTAGAAAACGCCCTTGATGCCTGTGGTTTTAATGTTTTTCATCAAGGTGTAAACAAAGGAATTGTTCTTTCCTCTGAGTGTTACAAGGTAAAAGGAGCTTTACTAGCTCATGAAATAGGACATTTCCTGGGTTTACCACATACCTTTCAAGGTTGGGAGGGCATTGATTTCGATTATACCTTAAAAGCCCCTGACAATTGGGAAAATGTAAAGGTAGAAAGAGCAGATGGAAGCAATTGCCGAAGTGCTGGCGACGGATTTTGCGATACGGCTCCAGATTATCTTAATCTTAGATGGTCTTGCAGCGATAGCTCAAAAAGCCCCATTCCTTTAGTAGATCCAATGGGAAAAACTTTTTTTTCAGACGGTTCTCTTATCATGGGATATGCATTAGATCCATGTCCTAATAGATTCAGTAAGGAGCAAATTATGACCATGAGGGCCTACGCAGATGAATTTTATTCAACTTTATTTAAAGTGGATTTACCTCTTAGAATCAACCAAACTTTACCCATTGTAAATACTCCGCTTGAAAATACTCAGGTAAATCTATCCAATGGAGTTACTTTCACCTGGGAAAAAGTCCCGGGAACCTACAAATATATCATTGAGGTTTCTCCTATGCCCAATATGGCATTAATTACATCCCGCTTTGAAATATCACCGGATTCCTTGTCCTATATGACAAAACAATTGATTACCGGACGCAAATATTTTTGGCGATTAAGATCATTAAATCTTTATTCATTTTGCTCCACAGTATCTAAAATTTGCTCATTTAGCACCGTTTTAGCTACACCTAGTATAGATTTATCAGCTAATGATAATTCGATAATTATAAATAACCCAATATCAATTTCAGAAGGATTATCACTAAATTTTTCTTCTGAAAAATTCCCTTTACAATTGATACTCTTGAATAACTCAGGACAAACAATATTCCAAAAAAATTACACCCAATATGTTGGTCAA
The DNA here is from genome assembly GCA_030728245.1 of Saprospiraceae bacterium. GTDB lineage: Bacteria > Bacteroidota > Bacteroidia > Chitinophagales > Saprospiraceae > BJGN01. The sequence continues at coordinate 53,621 of JANQZX010000090.1, forward strand.
ACCAACCTTTCCATTTCAGTGTCTGCCTTCCCCCCAGGGCAATACACACTAACTGTGCGTAGTGCACAGAAAACCCAAAGCCACAGTGTCGTTATTATGCCTTGATACCCGGTCCCCAAAGCGGTAATTCATTGGTATGATTTCTGACGCTGTAGGCCGTTGGGGTTTTATATAAAAATCCTAAACCTTGTAGCATTGCAGTCCTTTAAATAATTAGGTCTTTGCAAACTTATTAAGTTTCATACCAGAAGCTTCACTAGACTAAACAAGTTTGAGAACACAATTCAATGAAATAATAGGCCTAGATTTTTTTTTCCTAATAATACACTTAGAGGGTTTTTTAACCGAGGAGTTTTAATAGACTTATTATCTTAGGTTTCCAATTTTTAAACAACGACAAGAACGTTACTTTATCATCATCATAAACTTTATACAAATAAAAAATCCCCTTATAATATCAAACTATAAGGGGATAATAGCTCTATTTACGCTAATTAATTTAAAATTATTTGTT
>JANQZX010000090.1:54234-56859 GCA_030728245.1 Saprospiraceae bacterium
AAACTATAAGGGGATAATAGCTCTATTTACGCTAATTAATTTAAAATTATTTGTTTAATAACCAGTCCTTTACCATTTTCATCTTGCAAGGAAAAAAGATACGTACCTTTAGGTTCAGATGATAAATCGAACTGATAATTACCCGTTCTTACGTTGGTTAAAGATGTAACTTCCCTGCCATGAATATCTCGGATAATTAACGACCCTGTTTCAACTAAATTTGAAAATTTAACTGATAGATTTACTATGCCATCAGAAGGATTAGGAAATAATTCCCAATCGATTTGAGTAATTTCCTTTTCTTTAATTTCTGTAATTTCTAAAAATTCACCATTCAATTCATTGGCTGGACTCATCAGACCAGGTCTGGCAGCTTGCACTATTTCCATCGTTCTTTTGATGCCATCTGCAGTAAAAGTAATAATTCCCTTTCTGGATATGCCATTATTCGCCAAAAAAGTAACTCTTAAAGATCCGCTATTTCTTCCTGAGGCTCCTATTGGAATGAGCCAATTCGCATTAGAAGTAACTTTCCAAACTAAGTTTGAAGAAATAGAAGCAGTCAAGGAACCTCCTGTTGCAGGTAATGTAGTTGACGTAGGTGACACAATCATTTGGGAACCAACCGTATTTCTCAAAATCGACAAGGTATTACTTCCAGTATTAGACACTAAGATATCTGTTTTAGCATCACCATCAATATCTGCTAAAAGTCCGGCATAAGGTTTTGTTCCCACCTTGAAATTTAATCTTTTGAAGAATGAGGCACTTGTAATACTGCCTGGAATCGCCTTATTTTGCCATACTGTCGCCGTACCATTTCCAAAATTTGTTACTAAAATATCCAGTTTTCCATTTCCTGTTAAATCTCCAACACTTATATAATATGGAGTGATACCTGTATTAAAATTAACTCGTGTAGCAAAAGAAGCCGAACTCAAAACACCAGGAGTCGAAATATTCCTAAGAATTCCAACTCTATTGTTTCCTTCAGCCAATACAACAATGTCTAATTTAGCATCACCATCCATATCACCCAATTTCACATAACCTGGTTTATTTCCTGCATTAAAATCCAACTTAGTGGAAAATGAAGAAGTAGCTAAAGCACCTGAAATATAATTATTCTTAAAAATAGAAATGGAATTGGATCCATAATTTCCTACCACAATATCTGATTTTGAATCGCCATCCATATCGGCCACATCAATGGTTATTGGATTTAATCCAGTAATCAGACCAAAACGGGGATTAAAATTATTTGTAGAAATTGAATTAAAGATACCTTTATTTGTAAAAATGGAAACGGTCCCATTTCCATGATTTGCTGTAGCGATATCAAGCCAACCATTTTTATCGAAGTCACCTATTCCAATTCCTATGGGAGTAGAGGGTGTAGCTATTTTTACCGGACTATTAAATGCGATATTTCCTGATGTAGATATATTTTTAAAAATAGAAAGGGTATTTTCCCTTTGATTAGCAACAATTACATCTTGTTTTCCATCATTATCCAAATCAGCTACTGAAATAAAAGTTGCTCCAATTCCCGAAGCAAAATCCTTCCTCACAAAATTGGCAACATTAATATTCCCAATAACACTTGTATTTCTAAACACAGAAATAGATCCAGCTGTATAATTTGCGACAATAATATCTGGTTTACCATCTCCATCTAAGTCGGAAACCCTTATATCTTCAGGTCCACCTAAAGTTGTTAAATCTACTTTAGGAGCAATCTCTGTAGAAGAAATACTGTCCCTGGAAGAAGAAAAAGAGGATACAAAAAATTGATTGGATTGAACTCCTTGCCTAGTTCCAGCATTCAAAATTCTTATGTAGTCCGTAGTTGCGCCAACTGGAACTTTCGCTGTGATTGTAGTGGTTGTTACTGATGATATATTTGCTTTAGTAGCACCAATCCAAACCGTATTTTGACTTAATGTTGGATGAAAACCTGTTCCATTAAGGGTAATATTATTACCAGGGGCTGCTTTTGAAGGTGAAAACGAGTTGATTGTTGGAGGAGTGGTAGTAGGGGTTATAAAGGTAAATCCCGCTCGGTTAGTATTTCCGTTTGCCGTTACAATCCTAATACTACCTGTTGCACCCGCACCAACCACTGCGGTGATGCTCGTTGCACTAACCACAGTAAATGAAGATGCTGCGGTATTCCCAAATCGAACTGCTGTCACTCCTGTAAAGTTAGTGCCTGTAATAGTGATGGTCTGACCCGTCTTACCCGAAGTTGGACTAAATGATGTAATCGTTGGTGGTGGCAAATAAGTAAAGCCTGCTAATGTTCCCGTACCTGATGCTGTCGTTACTGAAATTGTGCCAGATGCACCCGCACCTATTGTCGCATTGATACTCGTTGAACTTACCACGGTAAACGTAGTTGCAGCCGTACCACCAAAACTAACCGCTGTTGTTCCTGTAAAATTTGTACCCGTTATTTTAACTACCTTACCTGTCTTGCCCGATGTTGGAGTAAATGACGTAATAGTAGGTGCTGGTGATGCAGTAATAAATGCAAAGCCTACTCTGCTGGCAATACCATTCGATGTGGTTACGCTCACTGCACCCGTTGTACCCGCACCAACCACTGCGGTGATGCTCGTTGCA
>JANQZX010000090.1:56959-73981 GCA_030728245.1 Saprospiraceae bacterium
TAAAGCCTGCTCGGGTTCCCGTTCCAGCCGCTGTAGTTACTGATACAGAACCTGACACACCCGCACCAACGGTTGCATTTATACTCGTTGAACTAACCACTGTAAAAGTAGTTGCTGCAGTACCGCCAAAGCTGACCGCCGTCGCTCCCGTAAAATTTGTTCCCGTTATGTTAACTACCTGACCCGTCTTGCCCGATGTTGGGGTAAATGACGTAATCGTTGTTGAAGTATTTATGTAAGTAAATCCTGAAAGAGTTCCTGTGCCTGAAGCATTTGATACAGAAACATTACCTGAATTTCCATTTTCAACTACAGCGGATATGCTCGTAGGGCTAACCACTGTGAAAGAGGTTGCAGCGGAGCCTCCAAAGCTAACAGCTGTTGCTCCCGTGAAATTACTACCTGAAATAGTTACTGTATTTCCCTTCGTTGCCGAAGTTGGAGAAAAAGAGGATACTACCGGAACTGAGAGAGGCGTTCCAACATAAAGTGGGCTTTCCCAAAGTCCTCTCCCATAAGTGGCTGCAATTAATTTTTTATCACCATTATGGATTTCCAAATCAAAAATCTCTACATTTGGCAATCCACTGTTATATAGAGACCAATCTGTTTGTGTATTATCCCTATAATAAATACCAACATCCATACCCAGATACAAGGCTCCATTACTGCCTGTTTGGTAAATTATTTTATTCGCTGGAATATTCGGTAAGGTACCTGATATATTTGTCCAGGATGTACCCCCATTATTTGAAAAATATACCTTTGAACTTGCCGTAAAGTTGGAATAGGTGGCATAAAGATTATTTGGATTCGTTGGATCAACCAATAAGGATGAAATTTGAGATGATATCGGTGTGGTTATGGTTGTCCAACTAGTACCCCCATTAATAGTTTTTGCCATGGCTGTGCCCCAGCTAATATAAATCACTAAAGGATTTGAAGGAGCCACCGCAATATTAGAGATAAATTTACCTGCCGTTTGACCCGCTGAAATTTTACTCCATGTTGTTCCTCTATCGGTTGATTTCATTAAATCTGTATATCCCATATAGATAATCGCTGGATTAACAGGATCCAACAGTACGGGAGTTACCCAGGCACCATCTGTTCCAGTGGAAGGTGTTATAGATTTCCAACTACTTCCACCATTTGTAGATCGTTGAATATCGCCGTAATACAAAGTACCATACATGTAAGTAGCATTCGTTGGATCTATGGCACAATCCATTCCATCCCCCCCTATCTCATCACTCCATGTTCCTGTCGTACTTCTCAATTTAGTGCCATTATCCTGTAAACCAGCTATAACTCTGGTATCGGTTTGAGCAGCACTAGCTCTATATAATTGACTAATGCTCATTCCGTTGGTTAAATCAGTCCAGGATAATCCATTATTTGTGGACCTATAAATACCTCCATCATTTGCGGCATAAATGGTAGTGCTATTCAGAAAAATCAAATCATGTTGATCGGCATGCATTGCAGGCACAGTAGATGTCTGATACCAATTAGTCATTATTGACCAAGAAGTTCCTCCATTAGTTGTTTTCCAGGTATTTACACCTCCAACAATAATTTGATTTACATCTGTCGGTGAGACGGCGATACATATATCATACCATGCTTGTCCACCTGAATCACTGCCATTTGTCTCCCATCCCATTACATTTGGGGTTGAAGAACGAAGCGTATAAGTTAAACCACCGTCAACAGACGCATAGAAACCTTTAAATCCATTACTTGTATTTGAAACCAGGGCGGCAACGAAATTTGGATTTGAAGCACTGACGGCCAATGCAATTCTTCCTGTACTGGTTATTGTTTTCACCAAAACCCAGGTGGCACCTCCATCAGTAGATCGATAGAAACCTCCTTTAGTTACTGCCACCATATTGGAAGCTGACAATGTCTCTATATCATAAAATTGACCACTTGCTACTACTTTTGTCCAACTTGTACCCCCATTTGCCGTTCTATATAACCCGCCGTTGGTACCAGCGAGTAAAATATTCGGATCGGTTGCATGGGGTTGCAACTTGTAAATAACAGTTCCTGGAGAAAAAGTAAGCCCTGTTGTATTCCAGGTAATACCGCCGTCGATACTTTTTAAAACCCCATAAGAATAGGTATCCGATCCATCGCCATCACCAGTTGCCAGATACATTATATTGGTGTTTGTAGGATTAATTACCAGACCGGAGGTACCTATCGAAGCCAAATTATCTGTCAAGGGAATCCAGGAACTACCCCCATTAGAGGTTTTCCATAGTCCGCCACCTGCAGTGCAAGCGAAAATGATATTTGTATTTGTGGGATGAAAAGTTAATCTGTTAATTCTTCCAATACCTGCATAACCACCGGAGGATGAATTAGGGCCAAGACTAGTCCATGAAGAACCTGGAATCAATGCAGAAAGAGATTTTTCAGTTTGATAAAGTTCCCAGTTTTTTTGAACTAAATTCGCGGGTGGAAAAGATCCATCCGGAAAAACACGTTGATCCCAATATTTTTCCCATCTTTTAAATGCCTTGAAACCTTTTCCTTTTTGGGTTTTAACTGCATTCAAAACAGCATCTCCCGATGTTTTCATCCTGTAAAAATTAGGAGCTACCGTACTGGAAACCTCCGCCCAGGGTTGAGCAGTCAAATGAACTGTATAAAAAACAGAGAAAAAAAGTAAAGACAAATACCTGATTTTCATAATGTAATTATTAAAATTGCAACGAATATTTAGTAAGCGAAGATTTATTTTATAAAGGTAACTAAATGAAAGATTTAATTACATAAAAAGAAACTTAATTCCCTTTTAACAGAAATTAGACACAACGATAAATAATTAAACATAGATATATATGAAAACCGTTTTTTACCTTTATACTTTAAATTAAAGTGTTATTTATTCGTTTTTATCTAAATCCTGGCTGAGTGAAATCAATAAATATAATTTTGATGCTTTTGTTTACCATTGGTCTTGAAGCCCAAATCAAAGATATTGATGGAAATGTTTACAAGACTATTAAAATTGGATCGCAAATATGGATGGCTGAAAATCTGGCGACGACTCGTTTTAAAAATGGTGATTACATCTCCCCAATCATTGAAAACAACCAATGGAGTCAATGGTATTTGCCTGCATGGACTTTTTACCCTTATGAAAAGAGCCCTAATCCAGCGGGTAAACTTTATAACTATTATGTAATTGAAAGTCCTAAAGGCATCTGCCCTAACGGTTGGCATGTGCCGTCTGATAAAGAATGGAATAAGCTTGAAAATTATCTTGGTGGAAGGTCTATAGCTGGTGGAAAGTTAAAAGAAGAAGGATCCCTTTACTGGCAAGAAAAAAATGAAGTTTCATCCCTCATCAGTGGATGGAATGCTTTACCCGGTGGAAGTCGTTTTCACGATGGTACTTTCTTCGGTTTCGGTATGCTTGGCAGTTGGTGGACGGCCACAGAATATGGTAATCAGCAAGCATGGAGTCGATTCATTTATCATTTCGATAAGGACATAACAAGAAACGCCAGTCTTAAGACCCTCGGTTTTTCCATTCGATGTGTGAAAAACGAGGATCCTGTTATGTAAATTCCATTTATTCAAATTGTACAATTTACAAAACTTTAGTTACAATATTCAACTAGTCGATATCATTTTCTTCAAGTCAAACTAGAATATTTTAAAAGAATCTATTTGATTTGACAATCTAAATAATATGCTCTGATGGCATCGCTATTACGCGAATAAATTTTAATACTGTTCCCTTTATAAATTAAATAGTTACTTAGGAAAACCTGGAAGTTAGTCTAAGCACAAAGCATGTTATCCTTTTTCAGCGGTAAAATTTCCGACAGATCCTTAATTATTTGTTTTAATCATTTGTTTAAATCAAATAATTAATATACCTTTGAAAAAAAATCGATGCCTCCAACTACCGAAGAAAAAATAAAAAGTGCAGCAAGAACGGTTTTTCATTCCAAAGGATTTGCAGCAACAAAGACAAGAGATATTGCCAAAGAAGCAGGAATAAATCTGGCTTTGTTGAATTATTACTTCAGAAGTAAAGAAAAACTTTTTCAAATCATTATGATGGATAGTATTCACTCATTATTTCAGTCAATCCTACCTATCTTTTTTGAAGAAGAAACAAATTTTTTCGAAAAAATTGAAAAATTTGTTTCGCTCTATATTGAAAAACTAAAAACGGATCCTGAAATCCCACTTTTTATTTTATCTGAATTGCAAAGGAACCCATTGGTAATTTTGGAACAGGTTCCATTCAAAGAAATATTTGAAACCTCAGTTTTTCATAAACAATATGAATCTGCCATAGAAAAAAAGGAGCTAAATTCTATATCCTATTATCATTTATTAATGAACCTGGCAGGATTGACCGTATTTCCATTTATCGGAAAGCCTATATTTTTTCAAGTTGGAAATCTCACTTCTGAAGAATTCCATAGGTTGATGGAAGAAAGAAAAAAATGGATTCCAATATGGATTAAACAAATGCTGACAAATGAGCTACAAGCTTCCTAATATTTTGAAAAATGAAAAAAACAAAAAAAATCAGAATAATTTTATTTGCCACTTGGGGATTATCAATGCCAACATTGATAATTGGACAAACATTAAGTTTAGATAGTTGTCAATATTATGCCATACAAAATTTTCCCATACAGAAATCATTTGCTTTAATAGCTGATATCAAAACATTAGATCTGAGTAATTTAAATAAATCGCTAAAGCCTACTGTACATCTTGGTGGTCAGGCCACTTACCAATCTGAAGTTACCAGGTTACCAATTAATTTGCCTGGTACAACCGTTAATCCAATATCGAGAGATCAATATAAGATTTTTACAGATATTTCACAATCAATGATTCCCTTATTTCACAAACGTGAAAAAGAAGAACTCATAGCAGAAGAAACGCTTTATAGTCAAAAAAAAACAGCTTTAACTATATATAAGCTAAGAGAAAGTGTAATCCATACATATTTTGGTTTATTATTATTAGAAGGACAAATTAATCAATTCAAACCTGTTCTTAAAGATATCCAGACTGGAATTGAGAAATTAAAAATTGCAGAAAGTGCCGGAACCAGTTCTATCGCACAAATATTAATTTTAGAAGCGGAAAAGCTTAAAATTGAACAAAAACAGGCGTCTTTAATACATCAGCATGATGGTCTGACCCAAGTATTAAGTCATCTTATTCATCGACCTCTCACAAGTGAACAAAAGTTTACCTTTCCAGATGAGAGACCAATTTTAGAAGAACTTAAAAGAGAAGAACTTTCCCTTTTTGCCTCACAAAAGTTACTTATTCAACATCAGGCTGTGATAGCAAAAGAGCGCTTAAGGCCTGTACTTCAAATATTTGGACAAGCTGGTTATGGAAGACCTGGGCTGAATATGTTAAATAATGCCTTTGATTTTTACTATCTTGGAGGGATACGCTTACAGCTTAATTTATCTAATAGATACACATATAAAAATGACCTTGAAAAATTAAGCATTCAAAGTCAATTGATTGAAATAGAAAAAGAGCAATTTGAATTGAATATCAAATTGGCATTGGATAAACAACGGGCAGAAATTAAGAAATATCAAGCATTGATGAATCAATCTTACGATATTATAAAACTTAGGGAAAAAATAAAAGAATTGGCAAAATCACAATTAGAGAATGGAATCATTAGTGCTTTAGATTATCTGTCTTATGTTGAGGCAGAGGATCAGGCTATTCAGGATCAATTATTTTATAATATTCAACTAGCCATGGCTGCTGAATATTATCAATATATTTTAGGAAATTAATTCACCAAGCAATATTCCAACAACATGAAATCGTTAATTTTGAGCTTTAGCGTACTTGTATTATTCACTTCATGTGCCAAAAAGGAGGCTACATTTGATGCAACAGGATCATTCGAAGCAGATGAAATCATTATTTCATCAGAAGTGATGGGAAAAATACTCTATCTTGCTATTGAAGAAGGAAAAAATTTGAAAAAGGGTGAACTCATTGGCATTATAGACACCTCCACACTATTTTTGAAAAAGAAACAATTAATAGCACAAATAAAAGCCGGATCATCCAGATTTCCAGATATTCCCTCTCAAACACAATTTTATGAAGCTCAAATAAATGTAGTTAAAACTAAATTAGAATATTTATTAAATGAAAAAGTAAGAATTGAAAAATTGGTTAATGCAAAAGCAGTCCCAGTTAAACAATCTGATGATATAAATGCACAAATTAATGATCTTAACCAACAACTCTTATTAATAAGTAAACAAAAGCAATCAGCTATTTCAACCCTTCAAACACAAACGAAATCCATACAAAATGAACCACTTCCAATATATGTACAAATTGAACAAATAGAGGACCAAATCAAAAAAAGTAAAATCATTAATCCAATAGAAGGGGTGGTACTCTCACAATATGCCAAATCACATGAGATAACTAATATTGGAAAACCACTTTATAAAATAGCAGATATTCAAAATATCACTTTACGAGTATATATAACCGGAGAACAATTACCCTTAATAAAATTGGGGCAAAAAGTTAAGGTACTCACAGATCAGGCTAAAGAAACCATGTTTACCGATGAAGGATTGATTTATTGGATAAGTAGCCAGGCAGAATTTACCCCAAAGACCATTCAGACTAAAAATGAACGAGCCAATCTTGTTTATGCCATTAAAATTAAAGTGAAAAATGATGGGAGATATAAGATTGGAATGTATGGAGAAATTCAATTTTAAAGGATGGAAACTATTTTAAGCGTTGAAAACATAAGTAAATCTTATGCCAACGGAAAAGTATCTGCGCTACAAAATATACATTTTCAGGTAAACAAGGGTGATATTTTTGGAATTATTGGTCCAGATGGAGGTGGAAAAACAACTCTTTTCAGGATTCTAGCCACATTAATGCTTCCAGACAGTGGAAATGCTATTTTAAATAGCCTTAACCTTTTGACAGATTTCAAAGAGATAAGAAATTTTATTGGTTATATGCCAGGAAAATTTTCAAATTATCAGGATTTAACAGTGGAGGAAAATTTGCGATTTTTTGCAAATGTTTTTAACACTACTGTAGAAGAAAATTATTCTCTTATCGAAGAAATTTATGAACAGTTAAGACCTTTTAAAGACCGTAGAGCCGGACAATTATCGGGGGGTATGAAGCAAAAATTAGCCTTATGTTGCGCATTAATACATAAACCCACCCTCTTGTTTTTAGATGAACCAACTACAGGTGTTGATGCCGTTTCTAGAAAAGAATTTTGGGAAATATTAAAACGCCTAAAAAGTATGGATATAACGATCATTGTTTCAACACCCTACATGGATGAAGCCCTCCATTGTGATGAAATAGCATTAATTCAGGACGGCCAAATAATGTCTGTAAATTCACCGGGGGGAATTATTTCACAATTTGGAGAAGATCTTTATGCTATAAGATCTGAAAACATGAGTCATTCCTTAAAATTACTCAAAAATGAAAAGAGAGTGAAAAGTTCCTTTTCGTTTGGTGAAACTCATCATGTGACCCTAAGAGATAATATTAAAGCCTTTGAATTTTTCCAGCAATTCTCGACCACTCATAATATATCACAATGGATGGTTGAAAAGATAGAACCAACTATAGAAGATTGTTTCATAAAACTTATGGGAAAATGAACCAAAAATCTGTTATTCAAGTCAAGAATCTAACCAAACGTTTTGGCACATTCACTGCGGTGGACAACATTTCCTTTACTGTGCAAAAGGGAGAAATTTTTGGCTTCCTGGGAGCCAATGGTGCTGGAAAAACGACAGCTATGCGCATGTTATGCGGTCTTTCAAAACCTACTGAAGGAAGTGCCATTATTGCGGGTTTTGATATTTATCAGGAAACAGAAAAAATAAAACGAAGCATAGGATATATGAGTCAAAAATTCTCTCTTTATGAAGATTTGTCTGTTAATGAGAATATTCATTTTTTTGGAGGTATTTATGGACTCTCAAAAAAAGAAATCCGCGAGAGAGCATCTTTATTAATTGATAAATTAGGTTTAAAATCTGCATCAGATAAACTTGTCGGATCTCTTCCTTTGGGTTGGAAACAGAAACTTGCCTTTTCAGTAGCCATCTTTCATAATCCAAAGATTGTTTTCCTCGATGAACCTACAGGTGGCGTTGACCCAATTACCAGGCGTCAGTTTTGGGACTTGATCTATGAGGCATCAGATAGCGGAATCACCGTTTTTGTAACCACCCATTATATGGACGAAGCTACTTATTGTCATAGAATCACTATGATGGTTGACGGTGTCATAAAAGCGCTGGATACCCCTTCAAATCTAAAGGAACAATATAAGGCTGAAAGTATAGATGAGGTGTTTTTTGAATTAGCCAGAAATGCAAAAAGAAAAGCAGATTAACTATGAAACAATTTTGGGGATTTATATATAAAGAATTTTTACATGTCTTCAGGGATAAAAAGACATTACTTCTCCTTTTTGGCTTACCAATCATTCAAATATTATTGTTCGGATTTGCGCTGACCAATGAAATTAAAAATGCGAAAGTTGCTATTATTGATAATGCCAGGGATATTGGAAGCAAACAAATTATTAGTAAAATAGAAGCCTCACAACAATTTAGTATTACGCGGTTCATATCTCCAAAACAAATAGAATTAGCCTTTAAAACAGGAAAAATAAAAATGGCTATCGTTTTTCCTCAAGATTTTTACGAGGATCTAATGCACGAAAAATCAGGCAAAATTCAGCTTATCATGGATGCTTCTGATCCAAACACTGCTACTACCCTAGCTAATGTAGCGAGTGGAATAATTCAATCATATACTACCACTTTACAAGAAAACAATCAATTACCCATAAATATAAATCTGGATACCAGAATGTTATACAATCCTTCATTGCAGGGTAGCACTAATTTTGTACCCGGTGTCATGGCCTTAGTTTTATTATTAATTTGTGTATTAATGACATCGGTTTCTATAGTTAGAGAAAAAGAAAATGGCACATTGGAATTACTACTGGTATCTCCATTCAATGCAGTTATGATTATACTGGCAAAAGCTATTCCCTATTTAATTATATCTTTATTCAATTTAGTTATTATTCTTCTTTTGAGCGTTTATGTGCTTGATATGGAAATAAAGGGAAATTTGATATTATTATTTACTGAAAGTACTTTATTAATAATAACGGCATTATCTCTGGGACTCTTGATATCAAATATTGCTGCAACACAACAAGTAGCTATGGTGGTTTCGCTTATGGGTATGTTATTACCTACTATGTTACTCACTGGCTTTATGTTTCCTATAGAAAACATGCCCCTACCACTGCAGCTGATATCCAATCTGGTTCCTTCTAAATGGTATTATATTATCATTAAAAATATAATGATAAAAGGCTTAGGCATTGAAGCTGTATGGAGAGAAACGCTTATTTTATTTGGCATGACCCTGTTTTTATTAGCATTAAGCATAAAAAACTTTAAAACTAGATTAGCATGAATACTTTACTGGTTTTACTGCAAAAGGAATTTAAGCAAATTTTTAGAAATACGCTTATTTTAAGAATGATTATAGCGATGCCTATTGTACAATTATTAGTAATGCCCCTTGCTGCTGATTATGAAATTAAAAATATTGAAATTGCCATTGTAGATGAAGACCAAACGGCCTTATCAAGACAGTTAATTCATCATATTTCTGCTTCCGGCTATTTCAATTTGGTAAGTTATGGTGCCAATTATAAAAAAGCATTACAACTTATTGAAAAGGACAAGGCCGTTTTAGCACTACAAATTCCTTCAAATTTTGAAAAGGACTTACATAAAGAAGATAACGGAGGTTTGTTCCTTGCTATTAATGCCATTAATGGAATGAAGGCTAATGTTGGGTCAGCTTATTTAGGCCAAATCATCCGGTCATTTAACCAGGAATTAAGATTAAAAACGACGGTTGGTTATGCGCTACCAATTATGCCACTTATAGAAATTATACCAGTTAACTGGTTCAATCCTTTATTAAATTATCGCATTTTCATGGTTCCAGGTATATTAGTTTTACTGGTTACCATGATAGGATCTTATATGTGTGCATTAAATATTGTTAAGGAAAAAGAGATTGGAACGATAGAACAAATCAATGTTTCACCCATCAAAAAAAGCCATTTTATTTTAGCTAAATTGATTCCATTCTGGATTATTGGACAATTCGTCTTCACCATTGGACTATTTGGCATAGCACGATTAGTCTATGGTATTGTACCAGAAGGAAATCTCCTAATTATTTATGGATTCTTAAGTATTTATTTAGTTGCCATATTAGGTATAGGATTGCTTATTTCTACCTATTCTGAGAATCAACAACAGGCTATGTCCCTTACCTTTTTTTTTATGATGATATTTATACTAATGGGCGGACTGTTTACGCCAATTGAAAGTATGCCAGATTGGGCTCAATGGGTTGCCAGTTTGAATCCTGTATCCTATTTTATTGAAGTAATGCGCATGGTAATATCCAAAGGCAGCCAATGGCAAGACTTAAAAAGTCATTTTGTTGTCATGACATTATTTGCTTTGTTTTTCAATACATGGGCTTTGTTAAATTACAAAAAAACCAGTTAATCCTTATTTTTCATAACCAGGTAATTAGCCAAAGCAGCTAAGCCTAAGATAATAAACAAGAACAAATCTATCCCCAAACCGCCTACTTTAAGGGGTAAAAACTTCGCTTGTGCCAATAGGAAGGTAATTATACCTAAACCAGTTATCCAAACCATAAATGAACCCTGAGGTTTATTGGTAATAAGACCAAGTAAAATAAGGGGTCCGGTCATAGCTGTTCCTGCAAAACTTACTCTTGCTAAAAGTACCAGTTGATCTGAACTAAACAAGGAAAAAAGAAGAGCTGAAACTGCGAATCCTAAAACGGCCAATCGAATGGTTATCAATGATTTCCTTGCTTTTTCGCCTAATAAGCCCCTCAGTTCATTCCCTAAAGCAAATAGCTGGGAATCAGCAGTTGACATCGCTGCAGCAAAAAGTCCAATGACTGCAAAGGCACTGACAATTGGCAGTTGGTCTTTAATTAATGCCTTTCCGATAAATTCTGCGGCGGTGGCATCCGGGTAATTAATGGCTCCATAAAACCCAATTAAAAGGGTCGGAAATATAACCAGCATAGCAAAAAAACCAACGGCAACCGCCATTTTATTCATCGCTTTGATGTCCTTCATGATGACTAATCGGGTAGAAAGTTGAGGTTGTGTAACGGGAATCATCATGATGGCAATAAATGAGCCAATCAAAAAAGGAGAGGTCAGTAAGCCTTTAGGCCCGGGAGTGGAGAGTAACGCCTCATTTTTCAATGCTAATTGACTAAACATTTCCGTCCATCCACCCATATTTTGCAGACAAACTACACCAATGATCCAAACAATAATAAGCAATGAAGTACCTTGAACAAAATCGGCATAAACAATAGCTTTCAATCCTCCAGCGGAAGAATACAACAGAACAAAACCTACAATTCCCAAAGACCATAACCAAGCAGGAATATTCAGGTTCCCAAATCCTAATTCCAAAAAGGTAGCGACTCCCCTGATTTGAATAGCTACGTAAGGGACTAAAAAAATAAAAATGGCAAGAAAATAAAGATAGCCTGCCCATTTGATGCCATATATATGTTGAAGGAGAGAAGACATACCCCTAAATTCAATAGAAGCTACTTTTTTTCTAAGCAGGAACCCAAACCACAGAATAAGGAAAACCATCCCCGCATCGGAGAATGCTAAAAACATCCATGCCCCTACCCCATGAACTCTCGAAAAATCTGGCATACCCATCAGAGTAAATGTACTGAATAAGGTCGCTGAAAAAGTCATAAACCCAAGAACTAACCCGAGTTTAGAACCTGCCATTATGAAATCTTCCTGAGATTTCACTTTTCTTTGGGAATACCAGGAAAGAAAAATCAATATACCCACATATATAAAACCAACGAGGAGCAGCCATTTTTGCATATACAATAAATTTTACATTAAAATCAATCAATTATCCGCTGAAAAATCCCCTTTATCTCCTCTTAATCTTCCTCCTAAGAAAGTGAAGAAAACCAAAATTATGGTAGCCAGGATATTAGTCCATAAAGCGAATGGCATGTAAAATAAGGTAGGATTAACCTTATCCTTCACCAAAACAAGCGGTGAAAAGCTGAAAATTACAACAAGCAGTGATAATAGGACGAGCAAATTATAGTACACCCGTCTTCGATTAATATTTGTACCTGACATAATTAGAATTTATTTATAACCTTTGAATATGAAGACCTCCATCCACCTTGATTGCCTGTCCTGTAGCATAAGGCATATTCCCCTGTGCTAACATGGCAGCCACTTTACCTACATCATCTGGCAAGCCCCAGCGACGTTGCAGAGTGATTCCCTCCTGAAATAATTTATCGTATTTTTCTACCACTCCAGCGGTCATATCGGTTTTAATGATGCCTGGTTGAATCTCATACACAGGAATATCATATTCCCCCAAACGGGTGGCCCACAATTTGGTAGCCATAGCAATCCCCGCTTTGGAAATACAGTATTCCCCTCTATTTACGGAAGCTACAAAGGCGGAAATAGAAGAAATATTAATGATACTCGCCTCAAAAAGAGGATTTTCCAACTTCTTTTCCACAAAATAATTGGCAAAAAGCTGGGTTAAAAAATAAGGGCCTTTAAGATTAATTTCCATCACTTCTTCCCAAATTTCTTCTTTGGCGTGTAAGATATCTGCCCGTTCACGGGGAGCAATACCTGCATTATTAACTAACACATTTACAGCGCCAAAATGTGACAGGATTTTATCCAACATAGCCTGTCTATCTTCCCTTACGGCAACATTTCCCTGAAAATATGCTACATTCACACCAAGTTTGCGGAGTTCTTCCAAGGCACCAGCCACATCACCCTCGTTTCGCATCCCATTTACAGCGAGATCGAAACCAGCTTTACCCAACGCTAAAGCGACACCAAAACCAATACCTCTTGATCCACCTGTGATAAAAGCAATTTTGTTCATTTCAAAAATTTATAATTCAGGTAAATTAACCCAAGTCCTTTTTTCCCAGCTTTCCAATCCCTTTTCAGCTAACTGAACACCTCTGGCACCCGCTTTAAGGTCCCACGGAAAAGGATCGTTTCTTACAATATGCTTTAAAAACAACTCCCATTGAGCCTTAAAAGCATTGTCATAAAATTCCTGTTCAGGCATTTTATTCCAACCATCATAAAAAGCGATGGGATTAGGAATATCCGGATTCCAAACGGGTTTAGGTGTATTACCGTAAGGTTGGGTCCAACAATCTCTAAGTCCGGCAACGGCAGAACCCTTCGTTCCATCCACCTGAATCATTAACAAATCATCTCGTCTAACCCGGGTTACCCAGGAAGAATTAAACTGAGCCACAATGCCTCCTGCCAAGGTCATGATAGCATAAGCAGCATCATCAGCGGTACATGTATAGGTATTACCCTTTTCATCTACCCTTTCAGCTATATGGGTAGCACCTAAACAAAACACTCCCTCTACATTTCCAAATAAATTATCCAATACATAGCGCCAATGACAAAGCATATCGACAATAATACCACCATCATCTTCTTTGCGATAATTCCAACTTGGCCGTTGAGCGGGAATGGTGTCACCTTCAAATACCCAATAGCCAAAATCCCCTTTTACGGATAAAATCTCACCAAAAAAGCCCTGTTCAATGAGCCTGTTTAACTTTCTTAAGCCAGGCAACCAAAGTTTATCCTGAACAACCCCATGTTTCACTCCTGCCTTTTCACAGGCGGCATAAAGTTTCAATGCCGTTTCAACATCGGTTGCCACTGGTTTTTCGCAATAAATATTTTTACCTTTGGCGATAGCCGCCAAAACATCAGATGCTCTTCTGCCTGTAGTTTGTGCATCGAAATAAATGCTATAGTAGGGATCATCCAATACGGAGGCCAAATCGGTTGTATATTTTTTTACACCAGAAACAGCAGAAAGCTTAGCTAATTTAGCGGCATCCCTACCTACTAAAATAGGGTCAGGCATAATGACTTCACCATTTCCCAAATCGACGCCACCTTGTTTTATAATTTCAACAATGGAACGCATTAAATGCTGATTGGTGCCCATTCTACCCGTGACTCCATTCATAATAATCCCCAAACGATGTTCTTTCATATTAACTATGTTTTAAATAGGCTAATTTTATTTTATCCAGATACTCCTGTTGGTCCATAGCCCAATATTTATCTGAAAAAATTTCTACTTCATTAAATCCTGAAAAACCGGCTTCTTCTACCCAGCTTCTAATTTTTTTTATGGGAATGCATCCATCGCCCATCAGTCCTCTATCGGTTAAAAAATCAAGGGTTGGAACGTTCCAATCACAAATATGGAAGGCAAAAAGGCTATTATTCTGACCGCAACGGCGAATTTCAACCTCCAGATTAGGATCCCACCAAACATGATACACATCGATAGCTACTCCGACGTATGCCGAGTTTATTGCCTCCACCATATCATTGGCCTGCGCTAAAGTGTTTATAGCCGATTTATCACCGGCGTACATTGGGTGTAAAGGTTCAATGGCCAGTTTTACACCCGTTTCAGTAGCGAAGGGTAATAATTTTTCTATCCCTTCCTGAATTTGTTCCCTGGAAGTTTCAAGAGATTGCCGGCCATCTGACCCGCAAACTAATACGATTAAAGGAGCACCTAAAACAGCCGCTTCCTCTATTAGCTTCATATTATCCTCTATCGCCAAGGCCCTTTCCGACGCATTTACCGAAGGAAAAAAACCACCCCTAACTAAAGAAACAATGGAAAGATCAGCTTCATCCAGTTGCTTTTTAACTGTTTTTAGATCTTGACCCTCTAATACATTTCTCCATATTGAAATACCCTTAATCCCGGCCTTTGAATAATTATCAATACATTGAGATATATTCCAAGGCTTATTGGTAAAGGTATGGAGGCAAAGTTTCGAAAAATCTTCCATGTTAAACAGATTTATCCAAACACCCAAAGAAAGTATAGTATGCCTCTTTGTTCATCCATTTTTGCAAATAAAGGATAACTTCCCTAAAATGATAATCTCCCCATTGCGATGATTCTCCAGAAGAAACTGATTTACCCTCCGGAATATAATCCCAATTATTTGGATGATGATAAATACTATGCAGAAGTAAACCCTGATGATTAGGAGATGTACTTAAATAAGGCTCTGACAATAAGGTTTTTAGAATAGTTAACCCTGCTTGCCAATATTTGGTGCCTAACTCTGCTTCCCCATTATTTTTCAAGATTTGGCCTAATCTTAATAATCCTTGCGCTCCAATGGCAGCAGCTGAACTATCTACGGGTTCAATATTATTAAAAGGATCGGCGGGACGAGATAGGTAATCACCTAATTTATGAAGTCGAGGAGCACCTGTGTCCCAATAAGGAATACCACAAATGGGGGTATTTTTAATATAAAAATCGCAGGTAGCTTTAGCTGCTTTAAACATTATAGAAAGCATCTCTGCCTTAGCATTTTTCTCAGAAAAATCACTTTCAGGCATAGCTTCCAACAATTCAATTTCCTCCGAAAAGCCCAGCATTGCCCAGGCTAGTCCTCTTGTCCAGGTAGAAAACCCAGTATAACCTTGTTGTGAATTTGGGCATCTGAACTGACCATCTTTCACATTAAACACACTTTCATGAGCCGTTCTACCCCACTCGTCGTAACGATCTCTTCCTTCTCCATAAAAAACGGAATATTTAGCTGTAGCCTTTATATGTTCTAACGATCTCTCTAACAGGGAGATACGCTCATCCCCTTCACTTTGCAACAAATGACCTAATTTATGAGAAATCATTAAAATACGGCATGATCTGATCGTATCAACAAATAAGGAATGAGCACCATTAAAAGAATGTATAAAACCACCCTGAGGAATCGAAGTCCATCTTGAAGCCTGAATGGCCCCTGAAATTTTTAAAGCTAATTTGTAAAAATCCATTTCCCATTCATTGTGGGGGATTTTACCTTCTTGCATTAATCTTAATAAGTTGCCATAGGTACTCAAGTTATTGAAGCCATGGTCATGGACTCCGATGTGACTAATATGAGGCGCCATTCTATCACGAGTTTCCGATCTTCCATAGTCAAGGAAAGGAATTTCCTGGGTTGCATCAAATTGTAAAACAGCAGAGCCATACTGAAAACCCTGTGTCCACTCTGTCCATCCTCGCGTCGCATATTTTCCGTTAACGGTAAATACAGGAGTACCCAAAGAAGGATCAAAAGATTCCTTAATCGACATGATTTTATCCCCGGATAATTGCCAAAATGTTTGGAGTTGTTTTTCAAGGTCTTGCGCCTTCAAATCATAATTTACTACCATCAAGAAAAGGTGTTTTTAGGTGTTTACGTTAAAAGGGTTTTCTTTTAGCCCTTAAAAATATCAAATAAATTGAGTAAAATGAATTTTTCTTTGTTAATTTAAGGTCTTCAATTAAAAATGTTTCGTATGATCAGAAGACAATTTATAAAAAATAGCGCGCTCACTTTTCTGGGTGCAGCTTTATTGAACGAAAAATCCCTGGCTTATTCATTAAAGAAAAAGGAAAGGATTGGCATTCAACTTTACAGTATCAGGGCGGCCATGAAGGAGAATCCATTGGGGACTTTGCAAAAACTTGCCGCTATGGGTTATACCATCGTGGAACATGCCAACTATGTAAACAGAAAATTCTATGGCTATACACCTGCTGAATTTAAAAAAATTCTGGAAGATTTAGGTATGAAAATGCCGAGCGGACACACCGTTTTAAATAAAATTCACTGGAATGAAACCGCCAAAGATTTTACGGATGTTTGGAAATATACCATTGAGGATGCCGCTTTTATGGGTCAAAAATTTGTCATAAGTCCCTATCTCGATGC
>JANQZX010000090.1:74081-81678 GCA_030728245.1 Saprospiraceae bacterium
AAAGCCATAGATATTGTTAATGCCTATCCCGGTCGTTTTGAATCTATACATGTTAAAGATGAAATACTGATTAGCGATAATCCTAAAAAATATGAAAGTACCGTTATCGGAAAAGGTATCGCAGGCATTCAGGATATACTTAAGGTTTTGGATACCATGAAAAATAAACCAGAATTGATTATCGAGCAGGAAGCCTACCAGAATGTAGATCCTATGGCTTGCATGAAGGAAAATTACGATAAAATGAAGGCCTGGGGCTATTAATTATATGGAATTACAACATAAAATAGCCGTTATCACCGGTGGCGCAAAGGGAATCGGTAGGGAAACAGCCGATTTATTTCTAAAAAACGGCGCCACCGTTGTTATTTTAGATATTGACGACAAAAAGGCAAAAGAGGCGATTGATCAATGGACATTTCAGGGATTTCCTTGCTACTATTTCAAAGTCAATACGGCTCATTATAATGAAGTATTCGGTGTTGCCGAACTTATAGTTGAAAAACTTAAAAAAGTTGATATTTTAATAAATAATGCGGGCATAACCAGAGACGCCAGTTTAAAAAATCTTACACCCGAGCATTGGCAAGAGGTTATTGATGTGAATTTAACCGGCGTTTTTAATTGTACTAAAGCATTTTCTCCTTACATGGTGAATCAACAATATGGACGCATTATCAACGCATCGTCGGTAACGGCTCATTATGGTTCTTTCGGACAATCTAACTATGTGGCGACCAAATCGGCCCTTATTGGATTGACAAAAGTTTGGGCAAAGGAATTAGGTAGCAAGGGAATTACGGTAAATGCTGTTGCCCCAGGATTTATTGAAACCGATATGACCGCTATATTAGGAACTGATTTTATGGGGGAATTAATACAAAGGACGCCCGTTCGACGTGTTGGATTGCCCCAGGATATTGCCAATGCTTATCTTTTCTTGGCTTCCGAAAAGGCGAGCTTTATTACAGGTACTTGTATAAATGTGGATGGCGGACTCACTTTATAGGAAATCTTATTTTTTTCTAAAGTCAACGTCAAAATAGGCGCCAACAAGAAAAAATGCACGTCCAATTTCATCATTGATTTTATAGTCAAATTGTCTCATATAGCCCAATTGAGTGGAAAAAAAGGGGGATATCCTGTAATTAGCGGAAAGAAAAAATCGGTTTCTTTCAAAATAAGGTTCATTGTCCGTAAAGAAAACTTCATTACTTACGGATAACTGAAAGGGTTTAAAACCTTTACTGTTCTTTCCAAAAGGATAGTTTAAACCTAATCTGTACCTAAACCTGTTTCTATAGCCATTGGTAGAAAATCTCATTTCTACCCTACCCCGCTGTTCAATGATAAATTTTCCAAGGGGTTGGACCAGAAATAATTGAGGCCATATTCTGAACTCATCATTATTTTTAGGAAGTAAAAAATCACCCCCTTCTTTATAGGTATCATATTTACCAGTAGCCAGAGATACCCTAAAAAATTTATTTACCTCGACAGTTAACCCACCTTTAAATTCATGATAATGAAAATCGTCATAATACTTTAAGGAACGTACTTGACCCTCTGCAAAAAAACTCCATTTATCAGATAAGACGCCTCTTAGATTAATAATATTCCACGACCCCAATGATTCATATTGAGCGCAAATAGTTACAGCCCTTATGGTAAATAAGAGAAAAAGAATACCTTTCTTCATTTTAAAATCTGTGGAATTTTATTTGCTGGTGAACAAATCTTTTAAGGTAGATTGCAAAGCTTCTCCTCTCAGGTTTTTTCCAATAATTTTACCCTCTTTATCAATCAGATAATTTTGTGGAATGGCCTGAATGCCATACGCTTTTGCCACTTCATTATTCCAGAATTTTAAATCTGACACGTGTGTCCAGGTAAGATTGTCGTCATAAATAGCTTTCAGCCATTTATCTTTTGCATTGGGTTGATCTAAAGAAATTCCGAGCACAGTAAAACCATTTTCGTTATATTTTTGGAAAGCATTTACCACATTAGGATTTTCCTGACGGCAAGGACCACACCAGCTCGCCCAAAAATCAATAAGCACATATTTTCCTTTAAACGAAGACAAACTCACATCAATGCCTGAAGTATCTTTTTGAGTAAAAGGGATAGCAAATTGACCTATATCCGTCATTTTAGCTTTATCAATTCTGTCTTTCATCATTTTTGCCGATGGCAAATTTTTGATATTCTCAGGTAACTGATTGAATAAAGGCTCAGTTTTTGAAGCTTCAATGGCATAACCTGCATATTGATTCAAGGCATAAATGGTAACTGCCGATTTATTCATTGGTGAGGTCAGAAATGGCAGATAAATACTTTCCTTTACCACATTATCCAAAGAATCCATTGAAAGTTCCAACTTATCCATCGTCGGTGTATCTTTTGCCTTTCTGGCCACCATATAAGCTTCATTTAGCGCTTTGAAACTTGGATCATAGGCAGAAACTTTAGCTCTTAAGGCCATGTACTCCCCGTGCGTCCCAGAACCAGTCACTGTGCTATTTCCAATAGAATCCATAGCAGTAACCGATATTTTTCCTTCCTCCAAATATACGCTGAATATATCCCGGGCATAATTAATCATTTGAACCTTTGCCGTATCTGAACCTTTCGCATAAACCACACGCAATTGGGAAAGAACAGGCTCATCTAATTTCATTTCAAATTGAGCAACTTTTCCCTCTGAAACCAGAGCACTATCTGTAAAACGCTGACTTGTCGCGTAGTTATAATAAGTAACAAACACCTTTTCTACTGGTTTTTGTATGGTCTTGACATCTACTTTCAAAATTAGATTAGGGATAGGTTTAACCGTTTCCTGACCAATGGCCAAAAAAGAATAAATGGTTAGAAAAAGTAAGCAGATGGTTCTCATTTTCAATAATTTTTAGGATATGTTTCAAATATACTTATTAAAATCTATTTTTGTCAATTAATATAATCAATCAATGCTGAATGGAAAATACGAATTCAAATATTAACGGACTTTTAGGTCTTGCCGTTTTCATCCTGTTTATAGGTATCTTTTATGCGGGAGCTGCAAAAAAGGTGGTCATTTATTACGACACAAAAGATTTATTTATCTCTGTTGGAGCATTGATAACACCACTCATGATTTACGTGTTTTTACAGGAAGAAAAAATTGAATCAGAAACTGCAAAGGTTATTATTTATTATGTTGTAGCACCTGTATTAGGATTATTATCACTTTATCTACTATACCTTAATTTCAACAACGGCATTCTTCATAACAAAAATCTTGCTTTAGGATTGGTTATTGGTCTTTTTAAACTCGTCTATGTGGTTTTAGCTTTTGCCGTTATTCTGGCACAATTTTCTGACGCTAAAGATAGAAGAAGATCTTTTGGAGATATTATTGTAGCCACCATATTTGTTGGTCTGGCTATTTGGGTTACCAGTGTACTTGTCAATGGTAAAGAAGTTTACAAGCAAAAAGGTTGGACATTACCTGCAACCAGTTAATTGGTTGAAAGGGCAAAATCTACCTCCCTTTTAAACGCAGCTACTTTGATATTAGGATCACCTTTACCCAATGTTTCAATAGGTATATACCCTTTATACGTTGAATTTTTTATGAGGTTAAATAATTTGGCCAGATCTACCTTTTTTTCGATCCCATTTTCAAATATATTCTCTTTTATTTGCCAATTTACAGCCAAAGGAATGGTTGATTTAATTTGTTCATAAGGATCGCCTGTTCTATAACTTCCGATGTCCAGGACTAATCCAAGCCATTCATGTCGAACCATGTCAAATATTTTATGAACTTCCTCTGCCGTTTTAATAAAATCATTATGATTTTGTAGGCCAACTATAACCCCATATTTTTGACCAAAATCGGCACATTCCTTTAAATCTTCAGCCATCCAGGTAGCGATATCCATCCAGGAATAATCTTTAGGAATAATTACCCCAGAAAAAACACGTAAAACGGGAGCGCCCATTTTTGCCGCAACGACAATCCAGTTTTTTACCCTTTCAACCTCTAATCGCCTTAAATCTCTATTGTGCTGAGTAAAATCATTTCTTACGCCCATTCCGCTTACAGACAAACCTAATAAATGAGCTTTTCTTTTAATATAATATATAAATTCATCTGAAGGTACCGCTGGATAACCAGGAAAATAATAGCCCGTTAAATCAATGCCATCAAAATGATGCAGTGAAGCAAAGACCAGGAGATCCTCTAAACTCATGGTTTTATTCATTAGTGGTTCATTAAAGGAATAAGCATTTAAACTGGTTTTCAATAATTGACCTTCTGAAACTTCACCTCTAGCAAATGAAAAAGAGGGAGCTATTAACCCCGCGAAGGGAAGAACACCGCACATTTTCAGCCATTGTCTTCTTTGTTCTATTAATTTCATTTGAATAGATTGACGTAATAAAATCAATATTTAAATATAACTTATATTATTCAATAAATGATTATATTGGTACACATTAACTCCACACAGAAAAAACACAACATGCATCGCTTTATTCTAATCCTGTTATTTTGCCCTTTTTTGATTTTAGCTCAAGACGGCCCCACTGATTTATTACCCCCAACTTTTCATAAATCAAGAAGAGAGGCATTACGAAAATTAATGCCGCCAAAAAGTGTTGCAGTATTTTTTGCATCACCCATAAGAAATAGAGCAAATGATGTGGATTATATCTACCATCAGGATCCAGATTTTTATTATTTGACCGGCTATACGGAACCCAATGCAGTTTTTGTATTATTCTCTGAAAATCAAAAAGATTCGCTTGGCAAAGACTTTAATGAACTGTTTTATGCTCAAAGCAGGGATCCCCAGAGAGAGCAATGGGATGGAAAAAGAATGGGTGCTGAAGGGGTAAAAACTGCCTTAGGCATTGAACAAGCCTTTGACCATAAGGAATTTAAAAACAAGGTAATTCCATTTAATCAATTTTCAAAAGTATTCTTTTTTGATTTTAAAAATGATATTCGCAACACTAATGATGCATCAGATCTATTTGACTTAATAGAAACATTTAAAAATAAGGCGGGCATTCCTTCCAATTACAATGCCGCTAAAGAAGCATTATACAAGCAACTCAGGGAAGTTACTGAGGATAATTATCTTCTGCTGGCAGAAGGTTTATTTGCGAAGTATGGGAGAAATCCTGGCATTAGAAGTGACGCGTTTTTCCAGGCCTTTATCAAGGCTGGAAATGGATTGGAAGCAATTAAAGTAGTTAAAAGTATACCGATACTACCTGAAAATCTGGACGCTACCAGTCTGAATCAATTTTTAGGTCAATTGCGGATGATTAAAACGCCTGAAGAGTTAAAGTTACTTCGAAAGGCGATTGATGTGTCTTGCATTGGACAAAATGAGGTAATGAAAGCCATGCATCCCAAGATGTCTGAAATGGAGATAAAGGGTATTCACGAATTTGTTTACCGGAAATATGGATCTGAATTTGAGGGTTATCCCTCTATTGTAGGTTCAGGACATAATGCCTGTGTTTTGCATTACATTGAAAATAACAGGCAAACTGTTAGCACAGATTTGGTATTAATGGATTTAGGTGCAGAATATCATGGTTATACCGCCGATATTACCCGAACCATTCCGGGTGATGGAACTTTTTCAACGGAGCAGGCTGCCATTTATAATTTAGTTTATCAAGCGCAGGAAGCGGCATTCAAAATATGTAAACCGGGAACAGCCATTCGGGAAACCACCCGGGTGAGTCGGGAAATCATAGACAAAGGGCTTGCAAAATTAGGTATTATCAAGGAAGGTGAACAACACCCCTATTTTCCGCATGGCGTTTCCCACCATATCGGATTGGATGTCCATGACCGGAGTGCAAGTCCAAATCTGGCAGAAAACATGGTCATTACGGTTGAACCTGGCATTTACATTCCCGCAAATAGCCCTTGCGACCCTAAATGGTGGCGGATTGGCGTCCGGATTGAGGATGATATCCTTATTACCAAAACAGGATATGAGTTATTGTCCACAAAAACGCCAAGAAAAATGCAGGACATTGAAAAACTGATGAAAGAAAAAAGCGTACTGGATACCTTTATATTGCCAGATTTGAGTAAACAAAATTAAAATAACGCATTCATATCGAGCACATTATCAATTAATCCCAGAGATTCTTTGTTTTGAACCAAGCCGAAAGTGGTAACCAAAACAATAAATATCTGTTTTTTGGTTTTAGTTGCATGTACAAAAATGCTTTTTTTGCGTCGCAAATTTTCTCCGTCTATTTTTGATAACTGAAAATAATCGTTATAAAATTTCATTTCACAAAGAGAAATAACCTGATCTTGTCTGTCTATGATGAGGTCAATTTGAGTTCCAGCATTCATATCTGTAGCTTTTACAATAAATCCATATTGGTTTGTTATTACACCACTGATGCCAAGCGACATTTTAATTTTATCAATATGATTTAAACAAATATTTTCAAAGGCATAGCCACTCCAGGTTATCCATTTTTGAGTTTGACTTAAAGCCACCCAGGAAGTAATAGCATTATTTGATAAATCTTTTATGAATTGTAAATAAAAAAGAGAATAAAAGTCAGTCAGTCTATATAGCGTATCTTTTTTCTTTTTTCCAAAAGGAATATAAGATGAAATAAAGCCTGACTGTTCCAATTCTTGTAACATAAGGGTAATTCCTCCCCCATCGTTCAATTTTGTTTTTAGCAGAATTTCTCCCCTTCCCAGCCCTTTCCAAGAGGTGGAAAGGGCAATAATTAGTTTTTCATATCGATCTGGATTATCAAATAGCGAGCGATAAAGATTATCAAACTCATTTCTTAATAATCCATCTGGTTGAAAACAAATTTTATCGATATTTTGAGCCGCACTTTTACCCCTCTCAACTTGTTCAAGATAAAGTGGGATTCCACCCATTGCCATGTATATTAACAAAATTTGATATCTGTCAAAAGTAATAGCTTTTGACAGAAAAAAGGTTTCAACTTCAGACAGGGTAAAAGGTTGCAGATGAATCCTTTGAGTTACCCTATTATGTAAACCTCCTTTATCATTGATTATTTTTTGAATCATCCAGGCAGTTGCAGACCCACAAATTATTATAAGAATATTTGATTTAGAGGCATAGGAATTCCAAAAATAACTAAATCCAGCTATGAAATCTGATTTTCCACTTGCCAGCCATGGTACTTCATCCAGAAACACAACCATTCTTCTATCTTGTTTTTCCAAAGATTCGAAGAATAATTTTAACTGATAAAAGGCATCTAACCAATCCTTTGGTGGTTTAGGTAGCTCATCTGATTTTTGAGCATCTTTCAAACTAAAAGAGAAATTTCTTAATTGTTGTCCCTTTGAAATGTTTTTCAATCCTGACAATTCAAAATCTATTTTTCCTTTAAAAAAAGAGCGAATTAGAAATGTTTTTCCTACCCTTCTTCTTCCAAATACGGCGAGAAGTTCAGGCTTATCTGACGAATAAATTTTCGATAATAATTCAATTTCCTTTTCTCGACCTACCATAATATTGCTTTAATCCGCGGAATGTAGGTAAAAATACATAGATTCCGCGGACAATGCTAT
>JANQZX010000091.1:0-1077 GCA_030728245.1 Saprospiraceae bacterium
ACATGAAATGCAAGAAAAATGAATGGTAAAATTGAGAATTTGTTTCTCCACGGATATTTTTTATTTATGTTTTACATTATTAGTCACCTTTCAATATCATCGTTTATATTTTAAAAAGTAGTGAATTCACTTTAATTTCCAAAATCTCTCTGCTTTACATATAAATTTTGCTGGTGTTTTTATAATACCTATGTTTGTACCGATCTAACAATTAAACCAGTGCGATGAAAATTTTTTTATATTTAGTTGTCTTTCTATCCATTAATCTTAATAGAAAGGTAATTAATAGCTTAGATTTAGATAAAGTAGAAGGAGTCAAACACAATTCTTCATACAATTTAGACGAAATTAAGGTTCGATGGAAAAAGGCGGCATTGGAAAATTGTACCGGGGTTCCTTGTACTCCTTTCACCTGTGGTTCTTCAATGCTAATGGTCGTTGATGGAAATGTTTATAATACAATTGCTATTGGAACGCAATGTTGGACAAAAGAAAATCTAAAAGTTACAAGTTATAATGATGGTACTTCTATTCCACTGGACGCTTAAGGAACCTCAACGGGAACGGTAAGTCAAACCTGGAGCACTAGGAATGAAGGAGCTTATACAATATATGAAAATGAGCCAGGTACAGGTACGAATGCAACAAACTATGGATATCTATATAATTGGTATGCCGCAAATGGTATCATAGAAGTTGGAGGGTCAACAGTTAAAAATATCTGCCCTTCCGGCTGGCATGTACCCACTGATGAAGAATGGACTACTTTGATTCAATATCTTGATAACACCGCTCTGGCAACTCCTTCAACTGTTTACCAAAGTTTAACTGCGGGCGGTCAAATGAAATCTACCTCATCTCTTTGGCTTTCTCCAAGTATTTTGGATAATTCAAGTGGTTTTTCAGGGCTTCCCGCAGGGTATCGCAATAGTACTGGGAGCTTCCTTAATGCAAGATTCATTGCTTTCTTTTGGAGTGCTGGTTGGGATTCGGTCAACAATAGTATATCATTAGGCCGTTGGCTGAATTTTATTAATAGTTATGCTTACAGAGATCACACAGCCTTTGTTTTTACCG
>JANQZX010000091.1:1177-4368 GCA_030728245.1 Saprospiraceae bacterium
GCCCCTGAGAGGATCATGAAAAAATATTGATTCTTTTAATATATCAAACTGGTTTATCACTATAGTGTCTTTTTTATGATGTTCTTGTTAAGTGGTTTTGGAATACTCTTTTCTATTCTACTATTATTTTAAAATAGAGGTTATAGATCAGCAAATTTATTTTTGGGTCTTTTTTTAATATTGTTTAATTTTGTTATATTATCACATTTCATATATGTATTTAGTGATTCTAAAGTTACTGTAGCCTTCTTTCTAAGTATTCCGTTAAATGCTACATCTTATTTAATAGGTCCACTGGCGTTTTTTTATGTAAGATCAATTTTAAAGGATGATTCTTATTTTACCAAATATGATTGGTTACATTTTATTCTGTTTGCCATCATCTTTATAGGAAGACTACCATTTAATGTGTCAGGTTGGAGTGACAAATTACTGATTGCAGAGGATATTATTTTTAATTCGCGTAATGGTTTAAGTTATCCCGACTTAAATAATTTCTTAACAATGAACGTAAATTATAAAATGAAGGGTATTCATTTTATAATATATCTTGTAGTTATTTGGTATAATTTGCTGAAAAGTAAAACTAAAAGTCGTTTTTTGTTAACAACCTCAAGACAAGAGAAGATTGTAATCACCTGGCTTATTTTCTTTGTCACCATTATTTCCTTTTTAGGTGTTTTCTTTATTTTGATTTTGTTCCCCAACGCTAATATTATTGTTTATCAATCTGAAATTGAAATTCCTTTCATACTTGTTTTCGTAGGTTTTTTAATGTTGATTCTGGGATTAATTTTATTTCCACAGATTCTTTACGGAGTACCCTTAGAGAGAAATACGGTTATAAACAATAATATTGAAACTAAAGCTATAAATGAAACTGAAAAACTTTCCTTACATGATGATTATATTGATAAAATCAGGTTATTACTTCAAAACTGGGCATTGGAATCAAAATTCACAGATGCAAATTCAACTATAAATAGTTTATCAGTAGATATTGGAATACCTTTCCATCACTTATCCTATTATTTCAATCACATAAATAATGAAAAATATATTGACTGGAGGAATAGATTGAGAGTAGAGTACGCTTTGGAATTATTGTTGAGTGAACAAGGATTTGAAAAGACCTTTGAAGTATTAAGTCAAGAAAGTGGATTCAGATCTTACTCTGCATTCATAAGATGTTTTAAGCAATTCACAGGAAAATTGCCAAAGGAATTCGTTAAAGACAGTAAATCTTAATTTCAGAATAATGTAATTGTAGCATTTAATTCACTTTTTAAGTGTAAAAGGAACCAAATTTCTTTAGATTCCCTGATTCTAAAGAAATGAAAGGTTTGTATTTTAGGTTCGAATCATAGTTATTAGGAGTTTTGTCGTTATTAATTATTAAAAAATTAAGACGATGTTTAGAATTCTAGCATTACTATCATTACCTATGATTTGTCTGGGACAAGGAAGTTTAAATGGGGAAGGGCTGCCAGTTGAAAAATTAAACAATGAAATTTCACCTAATGAATTGAAGCGAAATGCTTCGTTTAATCTGGATGAGATTAAAGTACGCTGGAAGAAGGCGGCTTTGGAGAATTGTACAGGTGTACCTTGTGTAATCGATCCTCCTCAACCACCTGCTCCTTCCTTCACCTGTGGAACTACAACGGTCTTGGACATTGATGGAAATATATATACTAGTATTTTAATTGGTGCCCAGTGTTGGACAAAGGAAAATCTAAAAGTTACTAAATATAATGATGGTACTTCTATTCCACTGGATGTATCAGGAACCTCAACGGGAACGGTAAGTCAAACCTGGAGTACAAGGAATGAAGGAGCCTATACCATCTATGGCAATGAACCAAGTTCAGGCATGAATGCCACCACCTACGGTTTCCTATATAATTGGTATGCTGTAAAAGGAATTGCCACGACGGGAAGTACAACATATAAAAATTTATGTCCTACGGGATTTCACGTTCCGACTGATTTAGAATGGACCAATTTGACTACTTACCTTGGAGGAGTTTCTGTTGCAGGAGGTAAAATGAAAGAAACAGGGACGACATTATGGAATTCTCCAAACACAGCCGCTGTTAATACTAGTGGTTTTACTGCTCTCCCAGGTGGTGGGCGCCGTGACCCTGGTAATTTCGACGTTATTGGAGCCACCGCTTTCTTTTGGAGCGCTACAGAAAGCACTCCAACCAAAGCCTGGATTCACTTCCTGGGCAGCGGAGGTGGTATTGCGCAAAGGGGCGACTTCAGCTTAAAGCCCTTCGGTGCTTCTGTTCGTTGCCTTCGCGATTGACAAATCGTCTATTTATGGGTGGGCAGATGCGGGTAGAAAAAAGAGGAGGGAGTAGCCCAATGGGTCTTTTCTAGTTTTCAAAACTTTAAAAATAAATCATCACAGCATTAGCTGAATAACTACATGTGTCCATAAAAATTATGACTGCAAATTTTTGCCAATTGGCCTTATAAATATTAGGGAGTTAATCTTTGGTTAGGATGAAGAGATGGGTACTTTGGGGGATAATCTCCCGTAAATATTATTTTGAATCAGGATTTACAGGATTTTGAGGATTAAAGAGGACGTCTTCGTTTTTAAAGTAAAGGTTATTCGAAGAGGAATACTTTTCATCATCCTTTTCGCCGCTGCGTAACGCATCGGCGAGAGACTTTGAAATGAAAGCACCGTATAATAATCAACTTCCTCCTCAAACCGAAGACGTTATAGTTAATCCTCAAAATCCTGAAAATCCTGATTCAAAACTACACGCTGCTGCGCGCATAAGATTAAACTACCCCTAATTCCTGTATAATCCTAGAAATCCTGGTCTTGAATCAGGATTTACAGGATTTCGAGGATTAGGGAGGACGTCTTCGGTTTTAAAGTAATGGTGATTCTTAGAGGATTACTTTTTATAATGTTCCATCTCATTAATCAAAAAAATCAAAAAAATCACAGTTCAGACAAGAAGCAGTTTCTTATTTTGGATAGCATTTTGTTTTCTTAACCAACGCTTAACTTGCTCTCACACCCCACACCAAAAAGGTGTATCTTTGGAAAATGAGAAGATTTTTTAATACCACGGGCTTGTGTAAGGCAGAAGATCACTACATGGTAGATCCGTTTCGGAATATGTATGATAATATATTGGATTTGATAGATTCAAAGCAATATTTTC
>JANQZX010000092.1 GCA_030728245.1 Saprospiraceae bacterium
GAAGCAATTTCAACTCGCCATGCAAATTAAGGAGAAGGAATCAGAGGCAAATGAGGCAGTAAAAGAGATAAGAAGACTTAAACCACAGTTAGAAAATCAAAAAAGTGGCGTAAAAGATTCCTTGCTTTTAAAGGAAATGAATGCAGTCATTATGGCTTTACAAAAAGTTGAGGAGGATCTTTACCAGGTGAAAAATCAAAGTGGTCAAGACCCGCTTAATTTTCCCATTAAGTTAAATAACAGACTTTCCTCTCTCCGAAGAAGTGTTGAAACAGGCGATGCCAGACCTACCGATGCTTCTTATGTGGTGTTCGCAGAACTTTCTAAAGAATTGACTATTTTGTTAACATCAAAACTTAATATTCAGAATAATTCTTTAAAATCATTGAACGAAAAATTAGTAAAAGCGGGTTTAAAGTCTGTTAACTAATAAAAAATAATGTGCTTTCTGCACAATGAAGGCTCCGATTTTGAGTTAATCCATCGGAGCCTTTTCATTTATTTCCAATAAAATACATGACAAGTAAGCCGCTTTTTTATCATATTTGTATTTAATTAATAAGGATATATGTTTCGTATTTTTACCATTTGTAGTTTCCTGGTCTTTTGCTCCTTCCTATCAGCCCAAACAAATTTGAGTGTCATCAAAAATAAGGGGATTCCTGCAAATGCTACCATCTCAAATATTTTTATAGGTGCTGATAATCAAATTATCATTGCTGACAAATCAGATCTATATAGAATTTTGGGAAGTTCCCAGGCAGTAAAAATTACTTTACCTCCAAATACTACCTCTTTACTTCAGTTTAAGGGCGGAAATAGTGAAGTTTTTATCGATTTCCCATGGATAAATAGTCTTTTGAAAGATTTTTTCCAGGGTGATGATGAAATAAGTACCATGGCGATTCATAAGGAAGACGGATCTCTGTGGGTAGGAACATTAAACAGTGGATTGTTTCAACTAAACCTCTCGGAGAAAAAGTTAATCCAACATTTTAGTGTTAAAAATGGAAAATTAAGGTCCGATAAAATTAATATCATCCGTTTTGATGATGCAAATAAAATCTGGGTTGCCACTGACCTTGGCATATTTACAGGTAAAAGTGGAAAATATGAAATCATTGAAAAGGATTTTGCTTTTCAGGATATTTCTATTGAGGGAAAATCAGTCTGGATTCTCGGTGATAATATGGTTGGACCATTAAACAGTAAAAGGGAATGGCTTCCTATTTTAGTTCCGGAGGAAAGTATTGAAGGCGATCTGCGGGCTATTGGTCTTGATGCAGATGGTAATGCCTGGCTTGCCTCGGAAATAATAAGTCAATATTTAGTTGAATTAGATTCTTTTGTATTGTACGGACCGGAAAAAGATTTTACTTCTCAGTTTTCAACTTTAATAAAGACTGATCTTGAAGGTAGGGTATGGATAGGTACGGAAGATAAAGGCATGTATGTTATTCAGGAAAAGGAGATGCTGGCCGTGGGTATTCAGGTAGTTAATCCCATTTCATGCAATAGCGGCAAATGGGACGGTGCCCTACAGGTGAAAGTGAATGGTGGCGTTGGTCCATTTAAATATAAGTGGAGTTCCGATACCATAAAAGGTGGTTCACCGATTGGTCTGGGGCCAGGTACTTACAGGGTAACAGTTACCAGTGAAGACGGTGTAACCCAAAGTGCTGAGGTAACTTTAGCTGATACCCGATTAAAAGTAGAGGCCAAAGCGCTTACTGCCACAAGTGCTCCTGGTAATGCAGACGGGCAGGCAAAGGTAACGGTCACCGGTGGTACACCTCCTTATACAGTTTCCTGGGACAATGGACGAACAGGAAATGCCACGGGCGGACTATCTGGAGGGAACCATGTCGTGACTGTAGTGGATAGTAAAAATTGTTTCGGTCTTGGCTCTTTTGAAGTAAACGAAAATCAAATGGCCATTGGTGTAAAACTTGATATAGTGACCGCACCAGATTGCTTAAATCCAAAAGGCGGCGTCCTAAAACTTGTTTACAAAGGGGGGAAACCGCCTTACCAGTTTAATTGGAGTGTTCCCGCTGACAATAGTGCGACTATTTCAGGATTGATTGGTGGTATCTACGCCGTTACCATTTCTGATAGCGAAGGTCTTTCTGCCAAGACGGCCATAGAATTACCTTCTCCAATATTGATGAAGGCGAAAGGTACTCCGATAAAGGTTGCCACCGGTCTTGGAAATGATGGTTCTGCGGTGGTTATGGTGGAAAATGCCATTGGGGCAGTAACTTATAAATGGGATAATGGCCAAATGGATTCTGTGGCAACAAATCTTTCCGCAGGTTTTCATAGGGTTACCCTAACAGATGCCAAAGGTTGTACCCTCGTGCATCAAGTGGAAGTTCCAGAGGAACTGGTAGCCGTTATGGGGGAAGTTGAAGAGGAAAAAGTTCTGAGTTGTCCTGATCTTGCCGATGCTGTCCTAAAAGTGATTCCTAAGGGCGGAAAAGCTCCTTTTGTGTTCAATTGGAGTACGGGAAGTAAGGAACAATCTATAAAAAATGTCCCGGCAGGTATATATTCTGTTACCTTGACCGATGAAAAATTGCAATCTATTGTCCTAAAAAAAGAGGTGAAAGGGCCGGAACCCCTGGATCTCATTCTACAAATTATTAGACCAGCTTCCACTAATAATGCCGATGGCGTAGCAAAAATTCTGGCTTCTGGTGGTAATGGAGATTATAAGATTACCTGGAATAAGGGCCAGGTTAAAGAGGAAATTTCTAATCTTGCAGATGGGGATTACGATTTTACGGTTGTTGATGCAAAAGGCTGTAAACTTGAAAAATCGCTTAGAATGTCGGAAATTATTCTACCGCTTAGCCTCGATTTGAAAGTGCTAAAGGAAGTTTCTTGTGCCGATTTTGAAAATGGTTCCCTGGAGGCTCTGGTGGAAGGCGGTAAACCTCCCTACAAATATAATTGGAGTATAACAGGTAAAACCAATCCTACCCTTGAAAACGTTAAAGCAGGAAGTTATACCGTTACTATCACAGATAAATTGGGCGAAACTAAATTTCAAACTGTTGAATTGAAAAATCCTCCTGCCATTGTTGTCAATGTGGAGATAATCAGCCAAGCGTCTGTTAATAACAAAGATGGTGTCGCCACTGCCTCTATTACCGGCGGTATAGGTGCCTATAAAAAAGTTTGGTCCACAGGTGAAACAGGTGATTCCTCGTTTTTACTCGGTCCGGGTTACCAAAAACTAACCGTCACCGATGATCAGGGATGTGTTGTAAATAAACCTTTTGTTATAACGGAAGATATTAAAGATTTCAATGCCAATATTTTAGTTGTCAATTCATTAAAATGTGCAGGTGATAAAAATGGATCTGCAACGCTAAATATTAATGGTGGCAAGCCGCCATACACCATTAAATGGAACCTTAGAGAATTAACAGGTACTGAATTAATCAATCTAAAGAGGGGTAATTATATCGCTTCTATAACAGATAGTCAAGGTAAATCTATTTCCACTTCGTTGGAACTTACTGAACCAGAGGTAATTAAAGGGCAGATTAATGTAGTAGAAATTCCCGCGCTGGATAGCTTAAATGGTAAGGTTACCGTTTCGGTTTCTGGTGGTACGGCACCTTATTCAATTCTTTGGGATAACGGCGAAATGGGGGAAAATGCTAACGCTCTGTCTGGCGGAACCCATAAAGTAACTATAAAAGATACGAATCAATGTGAAATAATCACCTCTTTTGAACTCGATGAAATAGTGCCTGAATTGACATTAATGGTTAAAACGGATAATGAAATTGCATGCTTTGGTGATGAAAATGGAGCCTTATCCTTGGATTTAGCGGGTGGTAAAAAACCGTTTTCTATAAAATGGAGCAATGGTTCAACCAATCCAAATATTTCATCTTTAGCTCCCGGTAAATATTCCGTGACCGTAACCGATAGCAAAAATAAATCAGTCACAGCGGAAAAAGTATTGTTTGAACCTGCAAAACTGGAAGTTAATACTACTTTCATTAGAGGTGCATCAGATGAAAAGGGGCAAAATGGCAAAAGTAGCCTCCTCATAAATGGAGGTAGTTTTCCATTCGTTATCCTTTGGGATAATGGCAATAAGGAGATGTTCGCCCAAAATTTATCGGCGGGGTATCATTCTGTGACGGTAACGGATATAAGAGGCTGTGTAGATACCAGCGCAGCAACCATTCCAATAAGACTTATTCCCGGTTTGGCTCGTGATTCATTTAAGGCAGAACAAATCATTCAAATCGAAAAGTTAGTTTTTCAGGCTGATAGTATCAGTATTCCACCTGGCATAGAAAATCTTTTACAGGAAGTTTTACAGTTTTTAAAGGATTATCCAACCCTTAACGTTGAATTTGGTGGGCATACAAATAATGTAGCATCTGATAATTATGCAGATGATATATCCCTTAAAAGAGCCAGATCTGTGGCAAATTATTTTATACGCAATGGTATTCCCGAGTCCAGAGTTGCCGCTTTTGGGTATGGAAAGAAAAATCCTTTAGTTTCAAATGATACGCCAGAGGGGCGAAAGAAAAATCAGAGGGTTGAAATGAAAATCCTGAATGGACAATAAAAAATAGTATTATACTATTTCCTTCCATCGTCGATGACTCCACAACCACTGAGTAGGGTCATCGACGATTTGTTTTTCGAGGCGTTCTGCATACTTTTTAGTAATAAACCCATGCTCCGTTTCTTTTCCATATTTACATATTAAACTAAAGTTAACATGGCATTGGTGGCCCATATCTGTCACATGTAAATAGAGGACAGGTAAATTATATTGTACAGCATTTTTTTCAACTCCAAAAAGTAGGGGAGTTTCTATACCTAAAAAAAGAGTCCAAAAAGATTTATTTGGGTTAACCGGGCGCTGGTCGGAGGGCATAATGTAAAAATAGGATTGATTTAAATGCGCGACAATATGATCTTTAAATATATAGCGTGTGATTAAATTTAAGCCGAATCGTGTTCTTATGTGAAGAAGTAAATCACCAAAGTAGTTACTTTTCACTGGGGTATATACCAAACCAACAGGCTTATTTATAAAAATGGGTAAGGCAGAAAAGGCTTTCTCCCAGCTTCCATAATGTGCGGTTACTATGATGACAGGTCTATTTAATAGGGTAAGCTCATTTAGGAGGTCATTATTTTCAACTACTATCGACTTACTGACGGCTTTTTTATTTTTGATTAAAAGGGGGATAATATCTTCAAAGTTTTTTAAAAACTGACGATAAAAGGCCTTTTGTATTTCTTTAATCTTTTTTGAAGTATGGTTTGGAAATACCTTCTGTATATTATCCTTTACCACCTTTTTTCGATAGAAAATGATAGGGTATAAAAGAATAAATAATAGGTTTAAAAGTCCATGAAGTATTGGTCGGGGGATGGACGCAAGAAGGTAAAAGGGTAAATATTTGGCACTAATTTTCATAAGCAACAAAAATGAGGGAAAAATGGTAAGATTTGCCTTCTTTTGATTAGTTATTTATAAATTTAGATGTTTTAATTTGTTGAAATTTATTTTTTCATCATTATTCATCGAAATAGCAACTATGCAAAACTTGACGAAACTTTTATTGAGTGCACTTTTAATGATTTTAACATTAAACGTATCCGCTCAAAAAAAATCTAAATCTAACAATGCAGAGGTAGTCGTACCTAAATTGATAGATGCCAAAAATTTTCAGTCGCTGAAATGGAGAAATATCGGTCCTTTTCGCGGCGGCAGGGCTAACGGTATTTCCGGCGTTCCTGGTAATAATCAACTGTATTTTGTTGGCTATACCGGCGGTGGCGTCTGGAAAACACAGGACGCAGGTCTAAACTGGGTTAATATTTCTGACGGTTTCTTTACATCAAGCACCATTGGAGATATTGCCGTTGCTGAAAGTGATCCCAATGTAATATATGTTGGTACAGGGGAACATGCAGTAAGAGGCGTTATGACTACTTTTGGCGATGGCGTGTATAAATCAACAGACCAGGGTAAAACCTGGAAAAATATGGGGCTGGAAAATACCAGACATATTTCTGATGTGATTATTCATCCACAAAATCCTGATATTGTTTGGGTGGCCGCTCAGGGCGCTTTGCACGGTCCTTCAGAAGAAAGGGGTGTTTATAAAACTACGGACGGTGGAGTTACCTGGAAAAAAACACTCTATGTGGATGTGAATTCAGGCGTTTCCAGCCTTACCGTTGATTTTTCAAACCCCAGAATCATGTATGCCGCGACTTGGGAACATCGTCGCCTTCCCTGGCAGGTTCAAAGTGGTGGTAATGGTTGTTCCGTATGGAAATCAACAGATGGCGGTGAATCCTGGAGCAAATCTGCAGAGGGTCTTCCTTCTATGATGGGTAAAATTGGCTTGTCTGTTTCAAGAGCTGAACCTTCCCGCGTTTACGCCATTGTGGAAGCGGAAAAATCAAAAGCAGGGGTCTATCGAAGTGATGATGCTGGAAAGTCATGGAAATTAATGACGAATGATCAAACACTTACCGCTCGTTCCTGGTATTATATGGAAATTTATGCCGATCCCTCTAATCCTGAAATTGTTTATGTCCTAAACGCTCCTGCGATGCGTTCTATAGACGGAGGAAAAACTTTTTCAATGTTAAGGGTAGGACATGGCGATACGCATGACCTTTGGATTAATCCACAGAATAGTGAAAATTTGGCGCTGGCTGATGATGGTGGAGGTGAAATTAGCTTTAATTCGGGAAAAACATGGTCGGCTCAGGGAAATCAACCAACCGCTCAGTTTTATAGAGTAAATACAGATAATCGTTTTCCATACTGGGTGTACGGTGGTCAACAGGATAATTCCTCCGTAATGATTCAAAGTAGAACCAGTGGTTCAGGTATCACCGATAAGGACTGGACTTCTGGACCAGGTTGTGAAAGTGCTTTCTTGGCTTTTAATCCAGATAATCCTACCCAAATTTTTGGTGGTTGCTACCAGGGGTACATCGAGGTGTTAAATATGGCAAACCAGGAAGTTAAGGACATTATGGCTTACCCAGCTTTAAATCTGGCCATTGCTCCCAAGGATATGAAATACCGTTTCAATTGGAATGCACCTATTATCGCTTCTCCTCATGATTATAATACCATCTATCATGCGGCAAATAAAGTACTGAAAACAACCGATGGTGGTATCAGTTGGACCGAAATTAGCCCTGATTTAACAAGAAATGAGGTGGAAAAGCAAATTGTTGGTGGTGGACCTATTACCAATGAAGGTGCTGGGGGAGAAAATTATAATACTATCTTTTATTTAATTGAGTCTTCTACAGAAAAAGATCTTATTTGGGCAGGAAGCGATTGTGGTTTGGTGCATGTAACGAGAAATGGAGGCAAATCCTGGGAAAATGTAACCCCACAAGGTTTGCCGGAATGCCTGATTCAATCTATCGAGGTTTCCCCACATCAGCCAGGTACCGCCTATATTTCCGCTACCCGCTACCGGTTTAATGACTTTCAGTCTATGGCTTTTAAAACGACTGATTATGGAAAAACCTGGGTTTCCATAAATCAGGGTATTGGAAAGGATGATTATATAAGGGTAATCAGAGAAGATTTAAAAGTGCCTGGCTTACTTTATGGTGGTGCTGAAAGGGCATTCTATATTTCTGCCGATGCTGGCGCTAACTGGAGCTTGTTTCAACTCAATATGCCAGTAGTTGGTATTACCGATTTAACTTTCAGGGATAACGATTTAGTTGCTTCTACAGCGGGTAGAGCTTTCTGGATTTTAGATGATCTTAGTGCTATTCAACAGTCAAAAGGCTTTCCTCAAGGTAAATTACAACTTTACACCCCAAAAGATACTTACCGGTTTGGTTCTTCAGGCTACGGGGGTGGTAGAGGTAATATTGGTGAAAATCCTGCAGAAGGGGTTATTTTAGATTACTTTATTGGAGAAAAAGTAGATTCTTTAGGCTTGACCTTAGAAATATATACCGCGGAGGGTAAATGGTTGAGAACCCTTTCTTCTATTAAACCAAAAAAATCAGACGCTTATCCGGGTGGACCTCCTCCACCAGTCATTCTTCCTGCTCAAACAGGGGTGAACCGTTTCGCCTGGGACATGAGAACAGAAACTTTGCCCGGCATTCAGAATGTTTTTGTTCAAGGCGATTTAAGAGGCTATAAAGTGGGGCCTGGTATGTATAAAGCTAAGCTTACCGCCAATGGCCAAAGTTCTGAGGTTTCTTTTAAGATAAAGGTGAATCCTGCTTCAACCACCACTAAGGAAGAATGGATAGCTCAACAACTCATTTTGGAAAAAATCGACGCAGATGTGAAAGAGGTGCATCAAATGGTAAATAAAATTCGTTTAGTGAAAAAACAAATTTTACTTCAAGATGAATTACTTCAAGATAATCCGGCAGCAAAAGACCTATTGGAAAATGGAAAGTCTTTGTTGAAAAAATTGGAAGATTGGGAATCTCAGGTGATTGAAACCAGACAGAAAAATTTCCAGGACGTTATAAACTGGCCAAGTAAAATGAACGGTGAATTGTTAGACTTGAAAAGTAGAATTGATACCAATGAAGCGAAACTTACCAACGGAGCAAAACAAAGACTTACCGATCTGAATGTTCGTTGGAAGCTGGATAGATCTGTTATCGATAAAGTGATAAACGAAGATTTACCTGAATACAGCAAAAAATTTCAAGACAAGGGTTTACCACCTTTAATTTTAATTCAATAAAATGATGAATATATTAGGTTTTGCCTGTTAAGGCGCCTATATCGACTTTTCGATATGGTGGGAAAATAAAGGGGAAAACCTTTAATATTGTTCAAGCTAAAGACCTGCTTGTGTTGCGTTCAGTGTCTTCACTCGATGCACTCAGGCAGGTCTTATCGGCTAAAGCGTCGATTTTTTTTGAAAATTTAACCCTGACATTTTCTTTTCCAGAGGTAAAAGTGAATGTTTTTAAGGTAAATGAACCAAACCAACTCGATGCTTGTAGATTAGCTTTTAAGGAAGATCCAAATATAAAATTTGCGGGAAGAGTCTGGAAAGAGGAATTATCAGGCTCAACTCTCATTTATACCGAAAATTTATTCGTTAAGTTCAGAGCAAATATTTCAACAAAGGCCATTTTAGCTCTTTTAGGTTTATACAAACTATCTATAAAGGAAAAATTTTCCTTTACCAGCAATGCCTATTTTGTAAAATCAGAGGGATTCACGGGGGTTACTATTTTTGATATTGCCAGGTTGTTGGGTGAAAATGCGCAGGTACTTATCTGCTACCCGGAAATGGTGTTTCCTAAAATTACACATCAGATTCACGAGAACCAATGGTTTCTAAAGGATGTTTCAACCGATGGTTCAAATAGACCCCGCGGGGTAGAAATGAGAAAAGTCTGGCAATATTCGAAAGGGGAGAATGTAACGATAGCTATTATTGATGATGGTGTTGACACGCAACATCCCGAGTTTAATCTCCCAGGTAAAGTGGTTTATCCCAGAGATACCATTTTAGATAGTGATTCAGCGCTACCTCAGACGATGGACGAAAATCATGGTACCTGTTGTGCCGGCGTGGCCCTGGCACAGGGTTCTGGTCTCGCCAGTGGTGTCGCGCCTATGGCTCGATTAGTTCCTATCAGAAGTGGAGGATTAGGTTCGTTATCTGAAGCCAAAGCATTTGCCTGGGCAGCTGACCATGGTGCCGATATAATTAGCTGTTCCTGGGGTCCTCCCGATGGCATTTGGTATGATCCCAATGATCCCACTCATCGAATTCCCTT
Source organism: Saprospiraceae bacterium (assembly GCA_030728245.1). Classification (GTDB taxonomy): domain Bacteria; phylum Bacteroidota; class Bacteroidia; order Chitinophagales; family Saprospiraceae; genus BJGN01. The sequence continues at coordinate 9,805 of JANQZX010000092.1, forward strand.
TCCTTTACCCGATAGTTCACGGTTAGCCATTGATTACGCATTGAAAAAGGGGAGGAACGGCTCTGGTTGCCTGCTGGTTTGGGCCGCAGGAAATGGAAATGAAGAAATTCAATATGATGGATATGCATCTTTACCCACTATTTTGGCCGTTGCCGCTTGCGATTTTAAAGAAAAAAGATCGCCTTATAGCGATTTTGGTCAGAATATAGCTTGCTGCTTTCCCAGTAGTTCCGCTTCTTCAACTCCCTCAGGTATATCCGATGGCATTTGGACAACGGATCGATCCCATGCGCTGGGGTACAATTCAGAGGGAGATTATGTGGGTACCTTTGGGGGAACTTCCGCTTCTTGCCCCGGCGTGGCAGGTAGCCTGGCACTCATTCTAAGCCTTTTTCCAGGGCTTAAAAACAGACACATTCGTCCTATCTTAAATATGACTTCCGATAAAATTAGCACGGATACCGGAAGATATAATAATGGGCATAGTCATTATTTTGGCTATGGAAGGATTAATCCGCACCTCGCCATTCTTTTTATTAAACAAATACTGGTCATTGAAACTGAAATTAAACGGAATAATAATTCGCAGATAGTAGGAATTCGATGCATTTTCTCGCAAAATATTTTTCAACTTATTCTGTCTTATTTTATTATAAGTACAAAAAAGCGATGTTTGTCAGGTCAATGGCTGCTCTTTGAGGAGAATACATTTTCTGTCGATCAAATAGTGTTCGAGCTAAACGGATTGGACGCTCCGTTGTTTATGCTTAAAAGGTATGATCGGGAAGATGGTCAGTTTGTTAAGCTAAAACTTATTTGGAAGTAAATTCTTTTTGGTCGTATTTTTGTTGATAAACACTGAAAACCTTTAACAAATGAAATTTTTTACAACATTATTTCTACTTTGTCTGGTTCACATTTCTCAAGCGCAAGGAACGGATAATAAAACATTTGATTGGCAAGGTCATAGAGGAGCAAGAGGCCTGGCGCCTGAAAACGCGTTACCCGCTTTTTTAACGGCTTTGTCATTTCCAAAAATAACTACCCTCGAATTAGATGTCGTTATCTCAGCCGATGGAAAAGTTGTGGTTTCCCACGAGCCGTGGTTAAACGCTAAAATTTGCCTAGATGGTAATGGTAACTCCCTCAATGGCAAGAAAAAAGAAGAAGTTAATCTATACAAAATGGATTATAAAGAGATCAAAAAGTGCGATTGTGGTAGTAGGGGAAACCCATCTTTTCCAGAACAAAAAGCCATTTTTGCTTATAAACCTTTGTTGAGTGACGTCGTAAATGAGGTTAAGCGTTATGCAAAAAAGGCAAATAAATCTATGCCTCAATTTAATATTGAGATAAAATCTGATCCTTCGTCAGATGGCATTTTCACTCCTGAAGTCAACGTTTTTGCTGAAATAGTAAGAAAAGAAATAAAAAAATTAAAAATACAAGACATTACTTCTGTGCAATCTTTTGATCCTCGTGCATTAAGGTATTTGCATGAAAAGGAAAAGGAATGGGTTTTAGCTTATTTGGTTGAAAAAGTAGAGGATGTCAAACAGCAACTAGATTTACTTGGATTTACGCCATCAATTTATAGTCCACATTTTGAAAAAGTAACCTTTGCCACCGTGGAACAATGTCATAAAATGGGTATGAAAATTATTCCATGGACAGTCAATGATACAGAGCAAATGAATAAACTTATGCTACTAGGTGTTGACGGAATCATAACGGATTATCCCGACAGAATACCTGGTGACCAATAAAACAATCGGCATTTTACCATGGCAAGAGACTATCTTGATATTTTTTTTAAGTGAGCTTGTAACAACCTTATCTGAAAATAGGAAAAGGCGCCATTCCATTTTTCAAATAAATCATTGATAGAAACCTCTTTATTGTGAACATCAGGTTCTGCAAGCATTAAATCAATTTCTTTTTTGCTAATAAACTGATGAATATCAGTGATTAAACCATCAACATAAAGTTTAACGATATGACTTTGAATAGTGGAAGTAGCTAATTTTCTCATACTTGCAATGTCTTCAACATCGTGACCTTCAAGCACTCTGTGATAGGTTAAAAGATGGGTAACGCCTGGATTATTATTTGTTTGACCCTCCAAAAATTCTCTGATAGCTGACAAGAAACTTGCGCCATAGTTTAGGGCCTTTGCTTCACTCACACCGGTTACCTCCAATAAATCTTTATGGTCAATCGGTTTTTTTCTGGCCATTTCCATCAAGGCAGTATCAGGAAAAATCTGATAAGGAGGAATGCCTGCATGTCGGGAGAGATTGAAACGCACCTGAACCAGTATATTAAAGAGTGTTTCGTAATGCTGTGATTTTTTGGTAGCAACGAATTCTTTTGCAGCTTCTTTTTCTTTTCTTTGCGCAATGGTCAACATTTTAACTAATTGCACTTCCTTATTTTCAAAAAGTACCTCTCTGCTTCCGCTTCCAAGACGCAAAACATTTCCTGCATCGTAGGCAATTTCAATGAAACCCATATTAATCCATTGAGTAATATAGTAGTACCATTGTTCGGCAGGATATTCACGGCCCACACCAAAAGTTTTTATCAGGTGGAAACCATTTTCAGTAATTTCCTTTCTGTGTGAGCCTCTAAGGACATCAATTAAAATGGTGAGAGTGGCTCTTTCGTTCAGTCGAGTGATAGCGGAAAGAGCCATTTGAGCGAGCCGGGTGGCGTTAAAATAATTTGGGGGGTTGAGACAGACATCACAGTTTCCACAATTATCTGGTAGGAATTCTCCAAAATATCCCAATAATATTTTCCTTCTACAGATAAGCGCTTCGGCATATTCCTTCATTCTGTTCAACTTGGCCAGTTGCAGTTCTGTTTTTTCCCCTTTTGAATCGTTTAGAATATCTCTTAGAATACCTATATCTGCAAATCCATAAAATAGCAAAGCTGTTGCTGCTGCGCCATCTCTTCCACCACGTCCAATTTCTTGATAATAACTTTCAATATTTTTAGGTATATTATAATGGATAACCCATCGTATAGATGATTTATCTATGCCCATACCAAACGCCAGAGTGGCACAAATAATGGGCGTCTTGTCAAAAGTGAAAGCATCCTGGATGTCACTGCGTTCTGAGGGAGAAAGCCCCGCATGATAAGGGGAGGCTTTAATACCTTTGGCATTTAACTTCGCCGCCAACGTTTCCGTTGATTTTCTGCTAAGACAATAAATGATACCACTCTGACCCTTTTTACTTTTTATAAAAGACAATATTTGATTAAATCGGTCTAAAGCAGGTCTGACTTCCAAATGAATATTGGGCCTGTCAAATGAACTTATATACGTTTCCGGTTGGTGAAGTTTTAACTGATCTACAATGTCTCGTCGGGTTATTTTGTCGGCCGTAGCCGTTAAGGCAATAATGGGTATGTGTGGAAACTGGTTTTTTATGAACCCGAGTTTAGCGTATTCTGGTCTGAAATCGTGTCCCCATGAGGAAATACAATGAGCCTCATCTATGGCAAAAAGATTGATATTCCCCTTTTGAAGTAAAGAGAAAAATGAGGCGGATATTAGTTTTTCCGGAGATACGTAGAGTAGTTTTAATGCTCCGTTTACAAAATCATTTTCTACTTGTGCTGTAATAGCTGAACTTAAACTGCTATTTATAAAAGCAGCTGGAATGCCGTTGGTGCGCAAACCGCCCACCTGATCTTTCATCAAAGAAATTAATGGCGACACAACGATAGCCGTTCCCTTCATTAATAAGGCGGGTAATTGGTAGCAAATCGATTTTCCACCCCCCGTAGGCATTAAGGCGAGCACATCTTTTCCGTCAATCAAAGCCTGAATGATACTTTCCTGATTTTCTCTGAAAGTGTCAAATCCAAAATATTTTTTTAACGTTTCTGTTTTTTTTGTTATCATGTTTCCGTGGCAATATCGGAAAAAGGTGTTTGTTTGTTAGGTCGTAAAAGTCGTAAATTACGTTTTTTTTTCGGTTAATATTTAATTTACTAAAAAAAGGTTTTTTTACCTATTTAGAGAAATTTCGCTATTTTAGCAAAAAATAAAACCAACCCTTTCATGTTTAAGACTAAAATTGCCGGCATCGGTAGCTATCTACCTGATAATATCATAACCAATGATGATTTAGCTCAAAGAATGGATACCAATGATGCCTGGATTCAGGAAAGAACGGGCATACAATCCAGACGTTATGCGACAAATTTCAAAGAGACCACTACCACCATGGGGGCAAAAGCGGCTGCTGTCGCCATTGAACGTGCGGGTATAAGTCCTGAAGATATTGATTTTATAATTTTTGCGACCCTTTCTCCGGACTATTATTTCCCAGGTTGCGGTGTTTTGGTTCAAAGGGAACTGGGTATTACCAATACGGAATGTGGTGCCCTGGATATTCGAAATCAATGTTCTGGCTTTATTTATGGCCTGTCGGTTGCCGATCAGTTTATTAAAACGGGAATGTATAAAAATATTCTATTGATTGGTTCCGAAATGCACTCTATGGGTTTAGATTACTCAAATGATGGTAGAAATGTTACTGTTATTTTTGGTGACGGCGCGGGTGCTGTTATTTTACAACCAGCAGTAAATGAAAAACAAGGCATTCTGTCGACACATTTGCATTCCAATGGTACTTATGCAGAAAAATTGGCTACACTAAGTCCTGGATGTCATGGTGGGTATCATGCCAGTCGTGTTGAAACGGAGATTGATTACGGTTTCCCGGATACCGCTTATGGAGGTATTTTTGTGACGGAACACATGGTTAAAAATAATCAAGTAGCAGCCACTATGGACGGACAGTTTGTTTTTAAAATGGCCGTTCAGAAATTTCCTGAGGTTATTGGTGAAGCGTTGAAGAAAAATGGTTTGGATAAATCTGATATTGATATGCTTATTCCTCATCAGGCTAATTTACGAATTAGTCAGTTTGTTCAAAAACAGATGGGACTTTCTGATGATAAAATTTGGAATAATATCCAAAAATATGGAAATACTACCGCCGCATCTATTCCCATTGCTCTATGTGAGGCATGGGAAAATGGAAAAATAAATGAGGGTGATTTAGTTTGCCTGGCTGCTTTCGGTAGTGGATTTACCTGGGGTTCAGCGCTTCTTCATTGGTAATTATCTAAAGGAGAAGGCATCATTTTATTCATTTGAAAAATAACGGGGATGGATTTCTGTTAAAAGATTTCTCAGAGATCCCCCTTTTTTGTTATTCATCACCGACATTATTTCTGCGGTGATACTCAAGGCAATTTCGGCTGGCGTTTCCGCCCCTAATTCTAAACCTACGGGACCGTAAAGGATGTTTTTCTGTTTCTCATTGAGGAATATATTCTCTGCTTTTAGATCAGTAATCATATTATCCAGTTTCTTTTTGGGGCCTAATGCGCCAATGTACGGGATATTTTTGCCCAATAATGCTTTTAAAATGGCATAATCGTAATTGTAATTATGCGTCATAAGCACAAAAACTGTTTTTTCGTCTATGGGTATTTGTTGTAATACTTTTTCTGGTTTACTCACTATAATCTGGCAAGCGCTTGAAAACCTCTCTATTTTTGCATAAGTATGTCGTCCATCTACAATGGTAACCTCCCAGCCAAGGGTTTCTGCGATAGATTGGAGTGGAATAGCGTCATTTCCAGCGCCTACAATAACTAATGAGATAGGAGGAGAGATAAAGGACAGAAAAGCATTAAAGGTATTATCATTATGTTGATAGCTTTTAAATGAGCTCTTTTTTACCGTCAATGTTTCCTTGATATCCAGCAACAGTGTTTCGGGAACAAACTGAAAAGATGAATTATTGTGAAATTCGCCAGAATCCTCAAGCAACAAAGACGTTCCGACGGTGTCACCTTTCTTAATTTGGGGAGCATATAAAGTGACTAAAACCGTATTTTGTCTTTTATGAATGGCTTTTTTTAGTAATTCGATAGGATTTAAAGGGTCGTTTTCATCGATAGGTTCAAAAAGTACCTGGATAATTCCTGAACATCCCAGTTGAATACCTATAGTAGCATCCTCCTCGTCACTGGTATCATAAACCACCAATTTGGGTATTTGCGTATGTATGCAAAATACTGCCTTTCTTAAGGCATCACCTTCTAAACAACCTCCACTAATGGCGCCGGTAAGTTGTCCCTCCTCATCGACAATCATTCGGGCTCCCGGCCTTCTATACGACGAACCATTTAAGTGGACCAACGTAGCCAAAGCCAACCTTTTTTTATTTTTTCTGGCTTTATTGTAGGCATTTATGATTTCTCTTATTTCCTTCATAGTTAATTATTAACGCAAATTTCTTACTTTTACTTTAAATGCATCCTTTTTTATGACGAATATTGCGCAAGTACAAAATATTTTAACCATTGAGAAGGAATTAAAATGGTTCGACGCATTTTTGGATGCCCGTTTGGCACATTTTTTTAATAGCGAATTAGGTGACCCCTTCGAACTTTATCCTGGACCCGATTTATCAGAAGATGAAAGCATATATGCTCGTTATGTTAAACATTATCAATTAAAATCTGGTGAGCGTCTTGTCTTATTATTATGTTTAATTCCACATATTAAGCCTTCATTATTGGATCCATTTTTAATTAAAGATTCCATAACTGGTAGATTTTATACAATTTTTGGTGGATTAGCTGGGCAGAATCATAATGGTTTTTTACCAACTGGCGAAACGGCAGTTTTTTTAATGGCTGGAAATGATCTATTGTCTAGAACTACCGCCGCAAAATTATTTGATGTTACTCATACGTTTATTGCATGCAATATTTTGACCTTAGAAGAGGCAAAATCTTCTGAGCCACGCTTAAGTGGGCAGCTAACTATGTCCGAAGAAACGCTTTCGCTGTTAACGCGAGGGGAAGATTATGAACCTCCCTTTAGTTCAAAGTTCCCAGCTAAAAAATTACATTCGTCTATGACATGGGACGACTTAGTGCTTGATACCAATGCTTATGATGAAATTGAAACCATAAAGGTTTGGATAAATCAAATAAATAACCCAGAATGGGATAAGGTCTCTCATTCTGGGTGGATGAAAGGGTATCGGGTGCTTTTTTATGGTCCACCTGGAACAGGGAAATCTTTGACGGCGACGTTGATGGGTAAGGAATGTGGAAAAAATGTTTATCGAATCGATTTATCCCAAATTGTGTCTAAATATATTGGTGAAACGGAGAAAAATTTATCTACTTTATTTCAGCTTTCTGAAAATAAAAACTGGATTTTATTTTTTGATGAAGCCGATGCCTTATTTGGTAAAAGAACGGAAATGACGGACGCAAAAGATAAATACGCCAATCAGGAAACTTCTTATTTATTGCAAAGAATTGAGGAATTTCAAGGCTTGATTATTTTGGCAACCAATTTTAAACCTAATATTGATAGTGCCTTTTTACGCCGCTTTCAGTCTATCGTTTATTTTAAATTACCGGGTATCAGCCAGAGAGTAAAGCTTTGGGAAAAGGCTTTGTTCCGCCTGCCTGGTGAAAATCAGGTGGATGTTTTAAAAATAGCTAATGATTATGAAATTGCAGGGGGATTTATTAATAATGCAGTCCAGTTCGCCTGGTTAAATGCCAGAAAGAATAATTCAAAAATAATTACTAATCAAGATGTTTTACTTGGTATAAAAAGAGAATATGCAAAGGAGGGTAAATTATTTAATAATTAAAAGCTTATATTTAAGTTTAATTACCAGAAACAAAGGAAATCTATTATGTGTAATGGCTTTAAATTACTTGTTTTAACAGTTTGTTTTTTGACTTTTTTAAAGTTCAATACCTTAGCTCAATGCGATCAATCTGTCTTGATTGCCGCTACACAAGATTACGAAGAAGGCCTGTTTTCTGAGGCAAAACAACCCATCATTAGTTGTTTTATGAATGAAAAGTTTTCAGATTTAAAATTAACAAATGATGCCTATAGACTGCTTTCATTAATTGCGATTGCCGAAGATTCAATTGCGCTTGCTTCTAAATATATAAGGAAAATTATCCAGTCTAATCCTGATTATCAAGGTCCTGCAAAACATTTTATTTTTGATGGTCTCGTTAAACAAGTACTCGAAAAAAATCAGGTGATTACAGTGAGTGCAGTTTCAAAAAAAGCAGAAGATATAAGGGTTGCCCCAGCTAGTGTGCTTATAATTAAAAAGGAAGAAATGGTGGAACGGGGTTACATTGATTTGATTGATGTGCTATCGAATTTACCCGGATTTGACATAAGTAAATATTATGGAGTAGTTTATGCAAACGTTTATCAATTGGGTTTTAGACAGGAAAATACAGAGAGAACACTGCTCATGATTAATGGTATTGAAGAAAACGATAACTGGTCAAATATTGCTTATATTTCCCGACAATACCCTTTGTCAAATATTAAGGCAATCGAAATTTTATATGGTCCTTCGTCCACTATGTATGGTCCAAGAGCCTTTGTAGGAACCATAAATATAATCACTTATGATTCCGGGGAAGTTATTCCTTTTCAAGGGAAATCAAAAAAATCTGTTGAAAAAACAAATAATAATCCATTTTATGTAAATGGAACTGTTTCGGGAGGTAGTTACACAACAAGAGACGCAGATTTTACCATTGGTTTTAAAAAGGATGCTATAAATACTACGTTTACTTTTAAATCATTTCAAAGCGATCACCGAATAGAGGACTTCAACGAATTTTTTGATTATCAGCCAGACGATGTTAATCAGCTGAACTATGATCATTTGAATATTAAAAAGCCTGTTCCTTTAAATATTAATGGTACTTCAAAAACGTTTTCTATCGATGAATACGCTGCTTTATTTAACATAAATAGTAATTCTTTTATTAATGTTTTTAAGAATTTGAATGGTACAACGGATAGCATTACATTAACCCCTGAAGGCGTTTCGAAAGCAAGATTACTTGATAAAGATGCTTATACAGGTCTCGTAAATGGGCAACCTTCAGGTTATTCTAATCAAATGAGAGATTCCTATATTGGAATAAAAATTGGTTTTCCAAATTTAGTGATAGGCATAAGAGCCTGGAAAACATCTGAATCATTTGGCTTTTATCAGGATCTTTATAGCGCGGGTACGAAAAATGGAAATAAATGGGCTGTTTCAAATGCCACGTTTTACTCCATGTTTAATAAAACCTATAACCGTTTTTCCTTTTCAAATATTACTTCTTTTACAAATAACAGACTAGATAAAAACACGGCCAGAGTTAATTATTTCTTACTTGGTAACAAATCACTGCCTCTTCATCTTGCTCATTTTGTATATCCCGATTCCTTACTGCCCAACGTTACGGGCGCACCGGTCAGACAAGGTTATGGTAATTTGTTTTATTATTATGATGCTCAGTTATTTAGAAATGATTTCAGATTTTTTTATCAGAATGACAGATTTAATATCACCAGCGGCTTAGAAATTAGATTTAGTCAGCAATACGGGGACTATCTTTATTATTTAGATTTTCCAGCAGGGAATGATGGATTATTGCCTGAAAATGAAAATAAAGCACAAGAGTTAGGGGCCACGTTAACAGAAAGTCCTGGTGGAAATATTTATAATATTTTTGATATGGCGTTGTATTTTTCAGGAACCTATAAGATTATACCTTCAAAACTCAATGTTTCTTTCGGAAATAGGATTGATAACAATACTATTCGTGGATCTGGCGGCTTTGGTGTAGAGTTTTCCCCTCGATTGGCTCTTGTTTTTTTAGGAAAAGAAATATCTGGTAAACTTGTTTTTTCACACGGTATCCAAAATGTTTCACAATTTCATAAATATTCTACCGGGAATAATCGTAAACCAAATCCACAACTTGGCACGGAAAAAATTGACTATTTTGATTTATCCCTAAACGGAGCGCATAAAAGCAATAGGATTAGATGGACGTTTGTTTTATTTAATTACTTTATTAGTGACGCTGTTGCCTCTGTGACAATCAATGAACCTCCATTTAATAATCAAAATAAAAATGTAGGTGTTTATCGCGTTTCTGGTTCTTTATTTGATTTTAATTACTCATTTATGGATAGAAAGTGGTCTGTTTTTTTAAATCATACCTTCAATTTACCCTTTCAACAACCACCCATTCCTGGCGATAAATTTATCAGAGTGGCTGATATTAGTTCACAAAGTGCTAATTTAGGTCTTACGCATCGTTTAAATAAAAAAAACTTTCTTTTATCTACCCATATTTATGCCAATTATGTGGGTGAAAGACCAGTGGGCCCGGGAACAACGGCGCCAAATAATCTTGGGTTGTATGGTGAAAATATTCCTGCCTATTTAATTTTTAATACTACCATAAATTATTCTAACTCGTTGCTGAAAGGGACTATGTTTTCATTGATTATAAATAATTTATTAGATACAAATCTTCTGGACACCAAAAATAAAACCTATTTTCATCCAGGAATCAGGACGGCTAGTGGGGCTCCTATACCGGGTAGCTTTAATGGTTTAGCTCCGTTCTTTCCTCAAAGAGGCAGGCAAATATCCATTCGAATGCTCATTAATATTGCAGGAAGTTAAGATTATCGCCAAAGAACTACAAGCCTCTCTTTCATCCAGCTCATTTGAATCATTTGAATGCCCCAGGGTAGCGTTTCCAATAGTAAATCGTAAGCCTTTTTTTCAACTTTCAATTCCCACCGATTATTCATATAATACAAAGAGCCATTTCGCTGTAAAAATGTCTCGCGAAAAGTACCAATTCTGGTTCCTTTTAGTTTCTCCCAATTGGTTATTGCGCCCGTTAAAAGGGAGTTGGAAAGATTGATTTCCTCCTCGGTAATGTCAATTTCCATATCTATTTCCATGTCCATAGTTGCTCCACACAGCAATTTATTCAGGGCCAATTCATATTCAGGTGCTTCCTTCTTCCCAGTGACTAAATACTGTATTAATAAGATGGCTCTCATTCTACTTGCTTCATCATTAAATTCTTTGGCTCCCACTAAGTTTAATCTCCTAAAATACCTTCCTAAAAATGGCCATAATAATATAAGCCCTGCATTGGCAATGTATATCGATTCTGGTGGAAGTCCTTCAGGGATAGGGGGTACTTCCTTTTTCACTGACTTTTCTACCTGGGTGTCTTTAGTAAATTTTTGAATCTCTTTTATAATTTGTATTTGTTTGGACGAAACATTTTTAACCTTTTCGATAACCAAAGACAATAATACCCTCGGTTGAATTTTCTTTTTTTCAACATACATTGAAAATAATTTATAAGTTATAGGTGTTGTATCTGGTTGAAGTTTTGACATCTTACTCCAAATAAATAATATGCCCTTTAGCGTATCTGTATCATTCTTAAAACCAAGTTTGAGGCTGATTTTCTCACCCGATACAGCCTCAATTGATTTTTCAAGTAAGAAAAAATGATCCACCAGTTCTGGGTGAATGATTGAGACAATGGAAAGAATCGTTTGTATTTTTAATAAATCAAATAACCTATTTATTTTTTTTGATGATTTTGACCAGAAATGTAGTTTAAAAAGAAGGGCTCTTGGTGAATTTTTAATTATCCTTGCAATCATAATTTCCCATTCTATGGGAACCATTCTTATGGATTCAATGGGAATAGAACCATAAGTAAGGAAATAATCAATGAGTTCAAGATCTTTTTCCCACAAGGTAATATTTGATTTTGTTTTTATTTTTTTGGCATTTTCTTTTACTTCAGGAATAACACCCTCCAATGCTTCTTGTATCAAATCTTCTATTTTCCTACCCTTAGGTTGTTTAAATAATAGGGACGATAATAATAGATCTAATAAAATATATAAGTTGCTTTCTAAGATGAAAGTGTTCGATTGAATTAAATACTTATTAATTATGGTTGATAAAAAAATGGAGTCAATATTTTTAAACTTCATTAGTGAATTCAAAAGTAAACCAATTTCCTTAAGCGTGAATATTTCACGGAATAAGGTTTGTTGAAATGAATAGTACGGTATTGATTCTGTTATCTTAATAATAGCATCTGGTCTATCTATCAGTGTATTATGGACAAATTGATAATAGCCTACCTTTGCTGATTCGTTAAATCCTTGTGGCCACATTCCTGTTTCCAAATAATAGGATAGCCATTCAAGATGAAATGGTTTATCTTTTATATTTATTCGTTCACTTTCTATTTTTACATTATATATTACTTGTAAATTATCTATAATTATTTCATAACGTATCATTTCACTAGAAATATTCCATATTTTTTTCTCCAGGAATAGTTCTATTATGACTGTTTCTATATTTGAGGAAGAGATAAAGTTTTTAGAAAGAACGGTCATGGATTCATAAAATACAACGATAGATTTTTGTGGTTGTAAGTTATCTATGACTCGTATGAAATTTAATGGATCTGTTTTGTCCAATAATTGAAATATTCTTTTTAGTCTTGCCTGGTTAAACGAAATAGATAAAATAGCTTTTATAAAATGGGCATTTTCTGACTTTAGAGCATCACTAAACAAATAAATAAGCTCGTTGAGCTCTAAATATGGTTTATTTAACCAAGGTTGAATGACGCCTGTTGTAATATAATGCACGATAAGATCAGTAAAAAATTGTTGATCCCTCCACGATGTAGGGGTTGGTAATTGATTTTGATCAGAGATAAAATAAAGGATTTCAGATTGTAAATTTTCGGGTATATATTGAATGGTTTGTTCTAATTCCTTCCATTGTAGCAGTCTTTCTTTCTGCAGTTTTTCTAAAATAAAGTAGTAATAATCTTCAATTTTCCACGGTTTTTTTCCAAATTGAATTAAAAATAGCGTAGAATTTTGCTTTAACCATAGATTTAATTTGTTTTTAGGTAATTTAATGATGTTGTATTGCTGAAACCATTTATTTACTCTCTGTATTCCTTCCATAAAAACTGGATAGGTTTCTCCTGCCATTTTCATTTGTAAATACTGGAGGGCTTCTTCCGCCAAACCAGTTACTAAAAGAACGGGCAACAAAGGGTTAAATCTGTTTTCAACTATTTTTGAAAGAATATCATTTTCTTTTAACCATAAAATTTCGAGGAATAGGGTCGCTTTGTCAATATCTGCTGGTAAACTGTCGTCTTCAAATAAATTTGCACCCAATATCTGAATCAACTTCTCCAAAGATTCATTTGACTTAAAAATGGGATCTACTGTATCGGAATAGGTTGGACTTTTTTCTAATATAAATGCATAAATCTGTCTTAATTCTTTGATTAATCTATCGGGTATCAATATATCCTTGCCTAATAGGGGGTACAAGAATGTTTTTACTGGAATTTTTGCTTTTTGTGAAAGTTTTAAAATAAATTTTAAAAGCCATTTTTCAGTTTTATTCACATCAGACGGCGCGATTAGAAATAGCTGAATGGCATAAATATAAAAAGCTTCTGATTGAATATATGAACCGAGGGTGGGGTGAACAATCCTGACTTTTTTAAGAAATTCCTCAAACAGC
>JANQZX010000093.1:0-1960 GCA_030728245.1 Saprospiraceae bacterium
TATAGTCCACAAATGCTCACACAAGCCATTCCTAAATTGCCCATGCGCTTGAAAAGCCAGACAAAAAGTTACTATATTGGTCAACTTGGCTTTATGGAAATGGCAGATTATGGCGATTATCTGTTGCTCGAAAAGGACGGTGTTGAAATTCACTTTTTTGAATTCAAAACATTGGATCCTTTGGAAAATTATGGGCAAATCTATATCAGGACAAACCAGATTGAGGCTTTATATGCTCAATTACTTGAGGCAAACGTAACTATTCATCCAAATGCACCTTTGCAGCGGAAACCCTGGGGACAAATGGAATTTTCACTGCTCGATCCGGATCATAATCTGATTACCTTCGGTCAGGCGGTGTGAATTTATTTCGTTCCAATCAGATAGGCTACATAACCAATGTAAATTAGAATCATTATTACGCCTTGCCACCTTTCAACGGTATGCTTTTTACCAATAAACATGATGAGAAATAAAATAAGGCTTGCTACAATGGTCATAATGATATCTATCACCGAATCTTTACTAAAAGGCAATGGATTAATTACTGAACTGAATCCCAATATCCAGAATATATTAAAAATATTGGAGCCAACCACATTTCCAATGGCAATATCCGATTGTTTTTTGTAGGCAGCAACGGCAGAAGTTGCCAACTCAGGCAGTGAGGTTCCGATGGCCACTACAGTTAGGCCAATTAACGATTGACTAACGTTGAACCCTTCCGCTATTTTAATAGCACCATCCACAATCCATTTGCCTCCAAATACAAGTCCCAGGAGCCCTCCCGCAACATAAAGGGAAGACTTCAAGTAGGACATTTCTTTTATTTCCAAGTCTGTATCTTCCCCACTTACTTTTGAAATTCCGAAAGTATAATAAAGGAAAATGATGAAAAAGGAGAGGAAAACAATGCCGTCTATTCTGGTGAGTCCTGAAAAAGTTCCTCCATCAATGAGCGTGTCATTGACCATTACTCCAAGTAAAATAGCCGCAAGAAGACTCAATGGAATTTCTTTCCAAACTGTGTTTTCTTGCGTGGCTAAAGGATAAATAATAGATGAAACACCTAGAATCAATAAAATATTTGAAATATTACTACCAATTATATTACCTATGGCAATATCTGTATTTCCTTGAACAGAAGCAAAAATATTGACTATAAATTCTGGGGCAGAAGTACCAAAAGCTACAATGGTTAAACCTATGACAATCGATGAAATATTTAACTTTTTAGCAATAGATGCTGAGCCTTCAACCAATATATTCGCCCCTGAAATAAGGAGTACAAAACCAATAACAAATAAGATGTAAGTGAGCATATTTCGCAGTATAAAGTACTTATCAATAAATGTTTTTTAGGCAGTTATTGTTCTATGTTTCACTAAGCAAAAATAATGATAAGGAAATTTTGTAAAGACCTCCTATTTATTCTTTGAATCAATCTTTGGGAATGATTTATATAAATTATTTATCTCTTTTAATGAAATTTTCGCTATTTTGGGTAATAATTGAGAGAACTATTCTCTTAACTTACACCTAAAAACCAATGTATGAAAAAGGGGATATTTCTTCTACTTGCTTTTTCCTTATTTATGGATGCAGTGGTCGCTCAAAAAAAACCGCTGATTGTTTTTGTTGCCGGTGATCACGAATATGGAGGGGAGCAAACTCTGCCCTTGTTGGCCGCGGAACTTGAAAAGTCATATAATTTTCAAACGAAGGTTCTTACCTCATTTCCCAATCAAAATGGTGAAAAAAATATCCCCGGACTGGAAGCACTTAAAGACGCAGATCTTGCCGTTTTTTATCTGCGTTGGAGGCAATTGGTTCCTGAGCAACTGGCGCTTATCGAAGAATATCTGAAAACAGGCAAGCCGGTCATGGGTTTCCGTACCACTACGCATGCTTTTAATTTTCCTAAAAACCACCCTTCTGAAAAATGGAATGCTTTCGGTGA
>JANQZX010000093.1:2060-20530 GCA_030728245.1 Saprospiraceae bacterium
ATCCAGAAAAATCATTGATTATCCGCAATATGTGTGACGGAGGAGATACGCCTGGTTTTAGGCCTCATGCCTCAAGAAATCTTCCATGGGCTTTTCCAGGTGCAGAAAAGTTTCAATCTGAATTTGCAAAGAAATCCGATAGTGAGGGACATTTTGACAGCCCGGATCAATGGCTGACTAACCTAAAAACGGATATCATTATTGCCTTTTTTGGCTCCAGCGAATCTTTTGATGGTAAGGAAAATCTGGAAAATTATAAGAATGAATTGGATGCTTTTATAAAGCATACCCTCGGTCAAAAATATAATGGGGTATCCGCTCCTCAATTGGTTATCGTTTCTCCAACAGCTTATCAGGATGTAACTCACCTGATGGATGTACCAAAAGGTGATAGTCAAAATGAGAATATCTGGTTATATACCCAGGCCATGAAAGAGGTAGCAGATAAGAACAACGTAAGTTTTGTAGATGCCTTCACACCATCAAAAAAATGGTATGCGGAAACGGATAAACCTTTGACTATCGATGGGATGCAACTAAATGGTGATGGATATAAAAAATTGGCAGTCTATTTATCAGACGAAATTTTTGGTTCAGTACCTAAAAAAGCGGAAGCAAACAGAGCATTAATCCATGATATGGTGATGGAAAAAAATTGGCTTTGGCATAATGATTATAAGATACCAAATGGGGTGCATGTTTATGGCAGAAGGTATGATCCTTTTGGGCCGGATAATTACCCTGCTGAATTGGAGAAAATCAGACAAATGCTAACTATCAGGGATAAGGCTATTTGGCTAGCTGCCCAAAAAGGTGAGAAAACCAATGTACAGGAAGCAGATAAAAATACCCGTAGTCTCCCTGATATTAAAACCAATTTTAATCCGGAACAGAATGGTAGTTTAAAATACCTCTATGGCGAAGATGCCTTAGCTAAATTAAAAGTTCCGGAAGGGTATAAAATTGAACTATTTGCTTCGGAGGTTGAATTCAAGGATCTCGCAAATCCTGTGCAAATGTCTTTTGATAATAAAGGACGACTTTGGGTAGCTACCATGCCTAGTTATCCACATTATAAACCTGGGGATTCAAAACCCAACGATAAATTAATCATTCTCGAGGATACCAATAACGACGGGAAGGCAGACAAACAAACGGTATTTGTAGATGGTTTGCACCTTCCACTCGGATTTGAATTTGCTCCTGAAGGGGTTTATGTTTCCCAGGGTACGAATCTGAAATTATTCACCGATACCAATGGAGATGACAAGGCGGACAAAGAGGAAATTTTATTGAGTGGTTTCGATGACCATGATACTCACCATAATAGTAGTGCTTTTTGTGCCGATCCTTCCGGCGCCATTTATTCCGGGGAAGGCGTCTTTTTACATACCAATGTCGAAACGGCTTACGGAACAGTAAGGGCTACCAATGGAGGTTTTTACCGATACAGTCCGCAACGTCGCAAATTGGACAGGATAGCTCAATTATCTATTCCAAATCCCTGGGGTATTGCTTTCGATGAATGGGGACAGCCCTTTTTTGCAGAAACTTCCGGACCCGATGTCCGTTGGATGACTCCGGGCACTGTTTTGCCCCGTTATGGTGAAGCGACCAACAAGGGAAAGCAGCTTATTGAAAAAGATCATCTGGTAAGACCTACTTCCGGATTAGAATTTGTATCCAGCAGGCATTTTCCACAAGAAGTGCAAGGAGATATGCTCATCAATAATACCATTGGATTTTTAGGGACTAAACAGCACAAAATCTGGGACAGTGGCACTGGGTATGAAACAAAACACAGGCAAGATCTGGTGGTAGGTACCGATAGGAATTTCAGGCCGGTGGATATGGAATTTGCTCCAGATGGCTCACTTTACCTCGTCGATTGGCATAATATTCTCATCGGACACATGCAACATAATGCCAGGGACCCTTTGAGAGATCATGTACATGGTCGCATTTATCGGATAACCTATCCATCAAGACCTTTGGTAACTCCGGCAAAAATTGACGGAGCTTCTATTGAAACTTTGCTCACAAATTTGACTTTGCCAGAATACCGTTCCAGATATAGAACCAGAAGGGAATTAAGAGGTAGAAATGCAGACGAGGTGCTGACAAAAATGGATAAATGGATATTGTCTCTGGACACAAAGGATGCTAATTATGAGCACCATCTATTGGAAGGTTTATGGGTCAGTTGGGGCTTGAATAAGGTGAATCAGCCATTATTGAAAAAATTACTTTTGGCAAACGATTATCGTGTCAGAGCTGCTGCCGTTGAAGTCCTTCGTTTTAATGAACATCAGGTGAAAAATCAAGCTGAATGGCTAAAACAAGCTGCGTCTGATGATCATCCCAGAGTGCGTTTAGGGGCTATCGTTGCCGCTTCCTGGTTGGAAAAAGCAAAGGGAATGATGGTGTTGGAAGCTGCAAAAATGAAGACTCTGGACGAATGGATGGTCTATGCTTATGAAACAGCTGTTGCTCATTTGAATGGCGTGGCAGTTATTAAACCTAAAGTGGTCAAAAAGGTAGAGACGAATTTGAAAGGGGATGATTTAGCGCTGTTTTCTAAAGGGAAAGAAGTCTATAGTAAGGAAGGTTATTGTGTAACTTGCCATCAGGCCGATGGAAATGGTCTGACAGCATCTGGCTTTCCACCGCTTTCCGGAACAGAGTGGGTGACTGGTGATCAGGTTCGATTGGTTAAAGTTATTCTAAAAGGATTGATGGGACCCATCGAAGTGAATGGTAAGCAGTATGAGGGAATGGTTCCAATGACGCCTTTTGAAGGATTGAGTGACGACGATGTTGCAGCAGTGGCCACTTATATAAGGAATTCTTTTGGAAATACTGCTTCTCCTATTCAACCCTCGTTCGTAAAAGAAGTTAGGGCTACTTTGAGTAAAAAGCAATCCTTTTACCAAAGTACTAAATTATTGAAAATGCACCCGTTGGAAAGTAAAATGACCAAAAAGGGATAAAGGTAATATTTAAAAAAAACAGACGAAAATGGAATTATCAATTCACAATTGGATGAGAGCAGAATCCATTGAAACAACCATTGGACGAATTTCTGCGCTGGGGTATGAAAAAATTGAAATTCAAGGTACGCCCGAAGCGTATGATACGAAACACGTGGGTAAACTCTTGAAAGATCATAATATGACTTGCTGGGGATCGGTAACCCTCATGTTGGAAGATAGAAATTTGTTGGCAAAAAATAAGGCGCAACGGGCAAAATCGGTCCAATATGTTAAAGATGTGGTGACCATGGTTAAGGAATTAGACGGCAAAATGGTGTCCGTGGTTCCCGCTACTGTTGGAAAAATTATTCCCGACGGAAGACCCGAGGAGGAATGGGAATGGGCCGTGGAAGGTATGAAGGAAATTTATGCCTATTCCGAAAGTGTAGGTATTCTGCTCGGCATCGAACCAATCAACAGATTCGAAACCTATTTTATTAATAGGGGAGATCAGGCGCTCGCATTGGCCGAAGCCGTCGGTCCAAATTGTGGCGTTTGTCTGGACTCTTTTCACATGAATATTGAGGAAGACGATATGTTTGAAGCTATTCGACGGGCAAAAGGTCGTCTCGTAGGCTTTCATGTTGCTGACAATAATAGAATGGCGCCCGGTATGGGACGTTTAGATTGGAAGAAAATAGTGGCAACTCTTAGGGAAATTGGTTATAATGAGGTGCTTTCTGTTGAATTTTGCTCTCCGCTGGACCGTACTCCCGCAAATCCTTATTCAAATTCTATAGAGGAAAATCCCCAGGGGCTAAGTCCTGAAGCGAAAAAATTCCTTGAAGACCATGGAAGTTCTGCCGTTACAGAAGATTTTTATTCTATGCTTACCAGAAAATCTGTTGAAACCCTAAGACCCTTGATATGATTATTACGAATGTAGAGGCTTTCTGGCTCAGATGCCCCATACCTAAGGAGAAACAACATTTTTCCGACTATGGTCTGTTGACCGATTTTGATATGACGCTAGTGGTGATTACCACTGATTCAGGTTTGCAAGGTTTTGGTGAGGCTAAAGCAGCAGTGGGTTCCTCAGGCGTTTGTGCCTCCATTGTTACTTGTGTTGAAAATGAAATAAAACCGCTTCTTTTAGGTAAAGATGCCCGACAGATTTCAAAAATCTGGGAGCATATATATAATGGTACCCGTGATCATTATTCCCTAAGCAGAGGTAGGAAATTTCCTATCCTCGGACGAAGAGGATTAACTATTTCTGCCATGAGCGGTGTCGATACGGCTCTTTGGGATTTAAAGGGAAAGTCTCTTGGTGTTCCCGTAGTGGAGCTGTTGGGTGGTGCCTGCCGCGATAAAATGGAGGCTTATGCCAGTGGCGGATGGGCCAGCGCTGACAATATTGGAAACCAATTGAATGGATATATTGAAAAAGGTTTCTCCGGAGTGAAAATGAGGGTTGGCATCATGGACCAAACAGTAGCCGAAAGTGTGAAGCGCGTAAAAGCGGCCAGAGAAGCCATTGGTCCTGATATAAAATTGATGACAGACGCCCATGGTACTTTCAGCGTGCCCGAAGCAAAACAGTTCTGTAGAGGGGTTGAAGATTGTAATTTATATTGGTTTGAAGAACCTATCAGTCCCGATAATCGTCACGGTACCGCTGAAGTTCGCCAGGCTACCTCAATACCTATCGCTTTGGGTGAAAGTGAATTTACCGCTTTCGATATCCGCGATTTAATAGAAGTAAGAGCCATGGATGTTGTGCAGCCTGATTCCGCTATTATTGGGGGTATCACCGAATCGATGAGGGTAGCTCATTTGGCTCATACCTATCAGCTGGAACTGGCGCCACATTGCTGGGGTTCTGCTTTTTCCTTTATGGCCGGTGTTAATGTGGCTTTCGCAGCGCCTGCAGCAGTGGTCATTGAGTTTTCTTTAGGGGGTAATCCTATGATGTATGACCTTGTGAATGAGAAAATTACCGTTGAAAATGGTATGATTTCTGCACCAACGGCTCCAGGTCTTGGCTTAACGCCCAATTGGGATTTTGTCCACGAATTCAAACAGAAAATTAATCATTAAATTACATTCGCTATGTCAAAAGCAATCGGTATAAATCATGTGGCGCTCGTTGTGAAAAATTTGGAGGAAGCCTGCGAATTTTATGAAAAAGAATTGGGACTGGAAGTTATTCCTGCTTTCCTATTCGATTATCCCACTGCTTTTTTTAAGATTAATGAGACCCAGCAACTTCATTTGACCGAATGGGATGATGTATATTCTTTCAGAGGTCATGTTTGTATGCAAGTGGACGATATTAATGCGGTGTTCTGGAGAATGAAAGCCTTAGGGGTCATTGATATCAATCCATGGGGAAAAGTAAGGCAACTTCCTTTCGGCCCTATTCAGATGTTTGTTAGAGACCCTTCAGGAAATCTCATAGAATTGTCCTGTAAACCAGGTACTGAAATTGATCCTGCCATTTTTGACGATGAATTGTATCAAGCGGGAATCTATGTTTCCGGTAGAAACGATTTCCGTGGCTATAAATCACAAGATGCAACATTGTATCATAACGAATAAAAAATCATAGAAAAAAGCTAGCTTATGATACATGTCTTGCTTTTGGAAACCATTGAAAATGAATCTTTTGAATTACTAAAAAATGAGAAGGATATTCAATTGCACCTGGCTTGGGAAGGTATGCCCGCCGCCGATATACTTGAAAGAATAGATGCTGTCATTACGCGGGGGATTGGTCAGGTGAATAGGGCTTTATATGACGCCTGTCCAAATATGAAAGTAGCTGCTCGTTGTGGCGTTGGCCTGGATAACGTGGATGTGGCTGAAGCGTCAAAACGGGGAATTAGGGTGATTAATGCGCCTGGTTCAAATGCCTCAACGGTTGCTGAACATACCATTTCTCTCATGTTAACCATACAGCGGAACTTGTTTGAAGCTTTGTCCGCGGTTAAAAATGGAAACTGGGCCTCCAGAAGTTCTTTTAAAAGTGATGAACTTAACGGAAAAACGCTGGGAATACTTGGCTTGGGAAATATTGGGTTAAAAGTGGCCAATATCGCTGCTGCTTTTGGTATGAAGGTCATTTATTGGTCGCCTTCTAGCAAAGAAGTGCCATATCTTTTAGTCGATAAGGAAACGCTATTTCGTTCTGCTGATATTATTTCTTTGCATCTTCCTTTGAATGAGGAAACGAAAGATATCGTTGATGAGGAGGTTTTTAATAAAATGAATCAGGGAACCATTTTAATCAATACGGCCAGGGGTGCTTTGGTTAACAGGGACGCTCTTTTAAGCGCTTTGGACACAGGAAAATTAGCAGGTTATGGTGCCGATGTTCCCTTTTCGCCTCCTCCAACCGCCGACGATGCCTTGATTTCTCATCCTAAATCCTTTATAACTGCCCATGTAAGTAGTTTAACGGCAACTACTTATAAAAATATGTGTCTGAGTACGGTTAAAAATGTATTGGCCGTATTACATGACCAGGCACCTGATCCTCAATGTATTTTTAATGCCACTTCTTTAGGTCTTTAATTTTGAATGAATGAAAACATGGACACGCAGAAGCTTTTTAGAAACCAGTGCCAGTTTGGTTGCGCTGATTGCCGTAAATTCATTCCTAACAAAAAATAAGAAATCACCCAAACTGGCTTTCTCTACTTTAGGATGTCCGGACTGGACCTTAAGTCAGGTGGTGAGAAGTGCCGTTGAAAATGGCTATAAAGGATTTGAAATAAGAGGATTGAAAGGAGAAATGTTTTTACCCAATTGTCCTGATTTTAGTGACTCAAATTTACCGTCAACCTTAAGATTATTGAAGGACAATGACCTTAAAGTTATCAATCTGGGCTCTTCAGCCAATTTGCATTTTGCTCAAGAAGATAAAAGGAAGTCAAATTTAGATGAAGCAAAAAGGTATATTGATCTGGCCCAACAGCTGGATTGCCCATTTATCAGAGTCTTTCCCGATGACCTTCCACCAGATCAATCGGTAGAAAAGACCCTCGATTTAATCATTTCGGGTTTGGTTACTTTAGCTGATTATGCAAAAGGAAGTAACGTATCTATCTTGTTGGAATCTCATGGTAAAGTGGTCTATAAGGACATGCTTTTGAAGATTATGGCTGGCGCAGATCACCCAAAAGTAGGCCTCATCTGGGACTTCTTTAACATGTGGGTAGTTACTAAAGAGTCACCAAAAGAGATCTTTGCTACCTTACATCAATTTATAAAACATGTACATTTGAAAGACGCCAGTCTGGTGAATGGGAAGCCTGCATATTGCCTTATTGGCCAAGGGGTTGCCCCTCTTATGGAGGCTATGGATTCCCTGAAAAAAGCAAATTATAAGGGGTATTATAGTTTTGAATGGGAAAAAAAATGGCATCCTGAAATTCAGGAACCCGACATAGCATTTCCGCATTTTGCCAAAGAAATTAAAAAGTATTTGTAATTGCTAAGCTCTTTCCATTTTCCTCTTAAACAATTTTACACTTTTCATACCTGACCCCCTCAACAATACATCGGACACCCAGACACTCAGCCGTCAGCGGAAATTCTACGCGCTACCGCCATTGGTTTGAATCAGGATTTTCAGGATTAACCATAACGTCGCTGAATGGCGTGGGAAGATTATTATTAAACGGTGCATCCATTTCCAGGCTTTCCGCCGCTGCGTCACGCATCGGCGGAAAGAAGGGTAACAAGTAATCCTCTACAAATAACCCTTACCCCCATACCGAAGACGTTCTCTGCAATCCTGAAAATCCTGTAAATCCTGATTCAGAACCAGGCGAGAGGGGGTAAATTTAAAATATATACCTGTCGTGGAGAAGACGCGAGGCATCGCGTCTCTACGATAATTTTGTGTATTATTCTATTATCATTGGGCATAATCTTAGAAAATCATCTGTTGAATTGATTTTTATCATCACCTTCCAGGTTAGATTTGATGCAATTTTGTCTTGTAACAAATCAAATTTGCCATGAGAACATTAATGAAAAGTCCAAACTATTTCCCTGTGATGAATGCCTTTTTTGACGATTTTAATACGAGAGATTTAATTCTTCCGTCTGTAAATTTAAAAGAAAGTGACAAAGGGTATGATATCGAAGTGGCTGTCCCCGGAAAAAAGAAAGAGGATTTTAAAATCCAGCTGGAGAATAACCTACTGACTATTTCTAACGAAGAGAGGATGGAAAGAGAGGAAAAAGACGAGAATGATAAATTTTTAGTGAGAGAGTTTGGTTATCAATCTTTCTATAGGTCCTTTGTTCTTCCCGATGTTGTGAAACACGAAAGTATAGATGCAACCTATAAAGATGGTATTTTGAATATTCATATTCCTAAAAAGAAAGGTGATTCAAGATGGTTACCTAAAACTATTTCCGTTAGTTAATTAAAATCTAATGTTGTTGTTAAGTGGAATGACCATTCTTCGCAAGAGGAATGGCCTTTTAATTTTTTTTGTCGATTTATGAACATACTAATTAGGAAAAATTAATATAAATAATTGATTTACAATATAATAAGTATTTAATTATTTATATAAATAGGATAATAACCTCCTTTTAACACCGACATATTTTCAAATATCTGGTTATACTCCACCCTCAATCCTCGCACACAAAATAGTCAAACAAACAAATATCAATTTTTGACGCAACAAAGGGAAAAGCCCCTGGATTTAGAGTGGTAGCTTATGGTGACAATATTAATGAAAGGACTAAAATTACCATCAACCTCTCTACCCCCATGGGAGTGCATTAAAACCTGTAAGGTCTGTTCCTTTTCTTAAATCTTCCACCCATTTTTTGATCTTAATGTATTGTAATCGTCTATTCCCAGGGAATCTAATGGTTGATTCCATTCGTTAGCGGTAGCAATATTAGGCGTTTAAAGTATTTCTGGCGATGCGTTCTTTGGCTTCTATTAATAGCTGGTGTAGCTTTTGTTGCAGTACTTGTTTGCTTGGCATTTCTGTCCAATACTCAGCTACCATGATGCCGTCTTTGTGTATTTCTAATAATTCTATTTGTTCTTTATTGCTTTCGGCACAAAGAATCAACCCAATGGGTTCGTTTTCGCCTTCGGTTTTTTCATATTTGCTCAGCCATTTTAAATATAATTCCATTTGTCCTTTATGAGCGGCTTCAAACTTGCCCAATTTTAGTTCAATAGCTACCAGTCGTTTTAGTTTCCGGTTATAAAACAATAGATCTAAGTAAAAATCATCGCCATCAATAATCATTCGTTTTTGGCGTTCCATAAAAGCGAATCCTTTACCCAATTCCAGAATAAACGTTTCTAATTCTTGTAAAATGGCTCGTTCTAAATCTTGCTCAAAATAGGTGTTTTTGAGGTTTAGAAAATCTAAAATGTAGGGGTCTTTAAAGGTGTTTAATAATTCAGGTTTAAACGTACTCATTTGAGAATTGGCTATTTCGTTTCGTTCAAACGCTTTTCTTGCAATTTGATTGCGTAATTCTCGGATGCCCCAAACTTCCTCAGCAGCTTTATGTGCATAATACAACTTAGCTTCTTTTGATTTTAACGGAAATAGCTCAATAAAATGGGACCAACTCAATTTTGCCGACAGTGTCGGCAGAATGTTTACATCTGAAAAATCTTGTGAAAATCGTACCATCCTTCTGAGATTTTTTTCATTGAAATTTCTACCGTATTTATTTTCTAATTGCACCGATATAACTTCTAAAATCCTTTTACCATATTCAGCTCGATTATTATGAAGCACCTCTTCATTAATTCGTTTTCCGAGATTCCAAAACAAAAGTGTTAAAGTACTATTTGCCGCAAAAGTAAGCTTTTGTTTGCCTTGATCAATTAATGCAGAAAGCTCATCGAAAAACTTGTGATGATTGAATTGTGCTAATTCTTGACTCATAACTCAATTTATTTAATTGATCCTGAATTTCTTTTTCTTAAGTTTTACATTCTGCAAAAAGATAGTCTAATTTTTGCAACGAATAAAAGTATTATCATCATAAGTAAATGTACCATTTTAAAATGAGGTTAATCTTACTTTTTTACCACTGTGTAACCTGGTGAAATTGACCAACCTAATCCGAAGCGATTTTA
The DNA here is from genome assembly GCA_030728245.1 of Saprospiraceae bacterium. Lineage (GTDB taxonomy): Bacteria > Bacteroidota > Bacteroidia > Chitinophagales > Saprospiraceae > BJGN01. The sequence goes on from JANQZX010000093.1 coordinate 12,174, forward strand.
ATAACCAGTTATGTTGCATTTGCGGCTTGAATGCAGCCCTTTTTTAATGTTTTGTTTGCTAAAGTTAACTAAAAGCTGGTTTAACCCTTTCTATCTTAATTCATATTATACATAGCTAAAATGTTGTTTACCATATATTTAATGACAAATCTTTACTTTAATCCATTGAGGTTTTGTTCTGCTCCCTTCATTTTGTTTGTCCCAGACTTCTCCATCTACTTTTTGTGGTAAGCCCGGATTGAATTTTTTTATTTTTTCAAAGAATATTTTTTTCAGCACCACTTCTTTGTTGTTTGCTAATATCGTTTCACAGCACAATCTGGTTGAAAATAAATTGTATATTCCGGTTTTATAGTGCAAGTGATTGACAAGAATGTGAGCTTTTAATAAATTATACATTTATATAATATGTAAAGTTAAAAATGAAATTCATTGTTTGAACACCAATAACATGTAGGGGCGAATTCAATTCGCCTTTTTATTATACAGGAAAATTTGACCAATTCTCTGCAAAATTCATTAACACATTTATGTGTATAGGAAGATTTACCCAATAATGGAAACGGGGATTCTACGAAAAAAAGGGCGAATTCAATTCGCCCCTACGGCAACCGTCAATTAATACATTACACGGTGATATTTACATATACCGCTACGATGGCTTGCAAATTGCCTTATTATAGTAACTCGTGGAGTTTATTAATGGAATGATTCCTAATTTTGTTCAAAATTTTGGTCAACCGTCATAGGGGTGAACTTAGTCTTTTAACTAGAAGAAAAAAAGTAGTCCGAAGCAAAAAGGACCATTTTTAACAAAAAAATATGTATTTATGCAGAAAGACACCGCACAATAGCACTCTTTACCTTTGGGTTCAACATAAAACGCTGTTCAATACTGCACCTAACGATTAAAAAATTCTAAATGAATATTTTAATATCGGAAGGTAGGGGTATTATCAAACAAAAAATTGAGCAAAATATGGTAGATGTTGGATATTTGGCAAGAAATAAAAGATGGTAAAATTGGCCGTATTCAAGACCTGATGCAAGGTGTCCGCCTGACTGAACCTGACTTCTAAAAAAGGGGGATTTTCACGGTTATGCTTAAACGACCTGTAGAAAGTAGGGTGAAAAGTTCGTTGAAAATTATTGAGTTAATCAGTCAAATTATACATATTACAATACCCGAACTGGCGGACCAAATAGATATTACAACAAGGGCTGTAGATAAACAAATGAATTTTCCATCAATAGACATACATGGCTCCATTCTATCTACTGATTTGCTGGCTAAAATACGCTGTGAGCAGGCGAGCTTTCAACAGGGCAAAGATTTTAATCCTGCTTTGACCAATGCTAAACCAAAAGATGAAATGAGCCTGGCATGGCAGGACGCTAAAGGTCAATGGATTAATTACAAAAGTAAGCTGGCTAGTTTAAGAGATGGTGAAACAGTTTTCATATATATTTTCTTACATATTCCTCAAAAAATGAAGCATTCATTTAGTTAATGTGGTGTTTCATCTTTTTTGTGAGTTAATTTTGTAATATTTTCAACGAATAAAAGAATATATTTATCTTGTATTGCTGTGGAGTTTCTTTGATCGTTTTTATCTCTTATATCCAGACAGGATACTAAGAACAATAATTTAGCTGTGCTAATATTCACCTCATTATGAACATATTAATCAGGAAAATGGAAAAGAGAGATGCCGGTCAATTAGCGCATCTTCAAGAGGTGGTTTTTCCCGATTTGATCCCTGAGGAAAGGATGAAGGCCATCCATTTTTCCTCTCATCCTGATCTTTTTCCTGAAGGGCAATGGGTGGCTGAAATCGATGGTAAAATAGTTGGAAGTACTTCCAGTATCCGTTATCATTTTAATCCATCATCCCCTGAAATGCATCGCTTTGCTGATTTATTTGACGACGGATTCATGCGGACCCATCAGCCAGAGGGAAATTGGCTTTATGGCATGGATATGGCCGTGTTTCCTGAATTCAGAGGCCTCGGTATCGCCCGACGCTTGTATAGCGCCCGACAAAAGGTGGTAAACACTCTTGGACTGGAAGGTCAAGTCACCGTTGGCATGCTCAATGGTTTTGCTGCTCATTCCAAAGAGTACTCCCTGGAGGAATATTATCTGGCGTTGAAAAATGGTGAATTGAAGGATCCTACGGTTTCTGTTCAACAGAAAATTGGATTCAATATGGTTTCTTTGATGACCGATTATTTATCAGACCCAACCTGCGGAAATGCCGGCGTTTTGCTTGTATTACCCTCAAGTGTTGAAGTTTAAATGATGGAAAATGAAAAATATTAATGAGATATTTTAGCAGATTAAGAAGTATATCCAGCGTAACAAGTAACTGGAATCATCTGCAGGTGTTAGATTATTTTATTTTTATTAAATAGGATGTTGATTTATTCCAATCAATATCTTACTTTTACAATCTCGATTTAAATTTATATACAAAAATTACGTTTTATACTCTCGATTCAAGTTTCTAATCTAATTATTTCCAACCCATTCAATTATTACTTTATGTTATCATTCTTAATTTCTAGTCATTTATTTTTCAGTTTTGAAAGGTTTTTACCTGTTCATAGTTTTTTAAATCCATGTAAATCTGCTACGGTTACAGATATTGATGGTAATATGTATCATACTATGTCCATTGGAACCCAATGTTGGCTTACAGAAAATCTGAAGGTATCGAATTACAGAGATGGATCTTCCATTCCTGTGGATATATCCGGTGGTCCAACAGGGAATGATAGCGATCAATTGTGGGGAAACAAATTGATAGGTAGCAGGACTGTTTATAAAAATGATACCAGTTATTTTCAAGACTATGGATACCTTTATAATTGGTACGCAGTGGCAGATCCAAAAGGGATTTGTCCAAATGGCTGGCATGTTCCCTCCGTTAATGAAAAGAATATTATGACCACGTTTTCATCAAATCAGAGTCAATTCTCAACCTTCCAGGGAGGCTTCAGAAGTAGTGATGGTTTTTATAATTTGATGAAAAACTTTGGTTTTTTTTGGACCTACACAGAAAGTAATTACAACAAGGCCTGGTTATTTTACTTAACTACCAATAATAATATGATTTCAACGGATCAGCTAAGTAAAACAATAGGTGCCTCAGTCCGGTGTATTCAAGATTAAAACCTCCTCCCACTCGAAACACTGCGAAACACCGCGCCTGAACTCCGCGTACACCGCGTTAAAAATCTCCCCGCTCGAACTCTGACGCTCGAAACATCATCCGCTCGAACCAAAAAAAAACAATCACTTACAATTATAAAATATGTTATATTCGCAAGTATTACTTCCAGTTTAAAGTTGTCTTAACAAAGAATCAAGTATTCTCCAAAGGTATCATTATATGAAAGTAATCATTTCCTGCTTTTTACTACTTAATATTTTAACAAGTATTCAAGGACAAAATACACTTAAATCTAACCCAAACGTCGGGAGGGAAAAAATAGATTCGCTAAAGCAAATCCTTCAAAGAAATCCAGCCACCTTTATTGAAGAATCCATAAAGGTAGAAAAACAATGGTTAAAGGAAAATAAGAAGGATTTACTGATTAAACTATACCATTTACAGATAGATTATTTGGATAGATCAGATAATTATGATTTGACCCTCCTTACCTTACATAAATTCAGACAACTCGTTGGGGATAACGATGAGAAGCAAATTGCTTACATTTATTTGCAACTGGCAAGTACTTTTTGTTTTAAGGTGAATATTGACTCCCTCAATTACTGGCAAAGTAGGGCAGAAAAATTTAGGTCATCCACCTCTCCTTTATATGGAAATTATTTACTTTTAGATGGATTGAAAAATTCTTATTTGGGCAAATATTCCATGGCTATAAAGTCGGATTGGGAAGCTGTTTCCTTTTTTGAAAAAAATGGAAATAAAAAAGGATTGGCCATTGCTCATAATAACTTAGCTACCAACTATGAGCGACTTGGCGACGGGGAAAATCAAAAATTGAATCTTTTAAAAGCCATTGATATAAATAAATCCCTGGGTTATACCTATCAGCTGATTATGAATTACAATAACTTAGGAAGTAATTATAAACAGACAAATCAAATTGAAAAGGCATTGACCTATTATGATTTGGCCTACAGGGAATTAAAAAAGCTTGATTATCCCCTTTTATTGGCTCAAAATCTAACAAATCGGGCAAATATTTTAGAGAAACAGGGAAATTTGTCAGCGGCAGAGAAACTTTTTGCTGAATGTGAACTGGTTTGTGAGGAGAATAACATTCAATATGGTGTCATGTTGACTAACCTCAATATGGGAAATCTTTTTCGCCTGCAAAAGAAATATACCGATGCATCCCTTAGATTAAATAAAAGCCTGGCTTTAACCAAATCATTAAATTCAGTTCGGGAAGAAGCGTTGGTTTACGAACGTTTATCCTGGCTATCAAGAGATATGGCAGACTATAAAGCAGCCTATACATTCCAAACAAAATTTCACCAGTTAAATGATAGTTTGGTGAATGAATCCGTTAAAAAGGAAGCCTTTGAGTTAAAGGAGAAGTATGAATCAGAGAAAAAAGAGAAGGAAATCGTAACCCTGTCCAAAAAGCAATTGAATTATCAATATTTCATTTCAGTATTGATTGTTTGCGTGCTTTTATTGTTGGTTATCCTTCAGGGATGGCGTAATAAACATAAATTAGTGTTATTGGAAAAACAAAAACAAGAATTAAACAAGAAATTACTAAAGGATGTAATTGAAAATAAGGAAAAAGAATTAACTTCTCAGGTTACGCTATTGGCGCAAATGCAGCAACAAGTGGATGAATTGATTCAAAAAACATCAAAAATCCTAAGTGATAATTCAACGGAACAAGTCAAATTAAAGAAGATTGAATCTTTGTTGAAAGCGGATCCTATTCATACGCTTAAAAATGATTTTGATGTTCGATTGACGTCAAATAATGAAGATTTTTTTAGTTTGCTGTTACATAAATACCCCGATTTAAGTCCGGCTGAATTAAAATTATGTGCCTATTTAAGGTTAAATCCATCTACAAAAGATCTGGCATTAATCACCAATAGAAGCATGCGAACCATAGAATCAACAAGAACTAACATACGCAAAAAAATGAATCTTACCTCTCAGGAAAATCTGGTGACCCATCTTTTATCTTTTTCAAACGAATAGCAAATTATTTAAATAAATAATTTGTTTACTTTGTACCTTGTTGAATTTGAGGCACTTTTTAAGGTGCTATTTGTACCATACCGTATTTTTCCCGTAGTTGATATAACCTTTTTGTTTAAAGTAAATTCTATTTTCGCCGATTCATAATTCATTGAATCAGTAGTTAATGGAAAAGAATTTTAGAAAATCCCCCTTCATCAGGCAATTTTTCAGCGTTTGTGTATTCATCGCACTATTTGTCACTTCAGGGTTTGCACAACACCTGACAATATCCACAGGAGGACAAACAGGAACCGCTGGAACCAACTGGAGCATTACAGGAAATACCCTCAATGTTGGGGTATCCGGTTCCGCCACTATTCATCCCAGCGTAATTACCAACCATCTGTCCAATGTAGGCGATTTGACCGTGAATTTGCCATGGCAAACTCTCACTTCCCGCAACATGAATATCAATGCCAGTATTTCTTATACAGGTGGAGCTAATCGCACGTTGACACTCAATTGTGCCAATGATATGGTGTTTGCCAATGCTACGGGGATTACCTCATCTTCCGCAAGTTTAAATGTTGTATTGAGAACTGCTTTGGGTTCAAACAATGCCGATCACGGATATATACAGTTGAATGGTGTGACCATTCAAACCAATGGAGGGCATTTTTGGGCAGGCGGTGGACCTACTGCAGCGACCTGGAACGGCTTGACTGTTGGTAATACCTCCGCCAATACCTGGTCAGATGACATTCCTGGTCTCTCCGTTATAGGTTCATCCATTACAACCAATGGGGGAAATCTTTATATGGCCGGGCTATCTTGGAATTCCTCAGACGATGATGGCATAAATTGGGGCGTAGGTATTGAAAGATCAACGATATCCTCAGCGGCAGGTTCCATAGAGATTATTGGCGAAGTGAAAGGTAGATTCACGCATGGTTATGGAACGTATTTGAATGGAAACACTGGCGCAGTATCCATTGGAACTACCTTGGGGGCTATCACCATAAATGGTTATGGATTTGATGCTACCACCAATGGAAATAACTGGAGGCATGGCATTTTATCTATTGGTACTGTAGCCATTAGAACCGTTTCGGGGAATATTTCCTTGCGCGGGGAAGCTAATTTCTCTTCTACTATTAACGACAAGGAGGGAATTATCATTGGATCAGGTATAAGTGTCTGTTCTCAAACGGGTGATATTACTTTGAGAGGATCCAATACCAGGGAATCCGATGGTCAATATTCTAATGCTATTCGTTTAGCAGCCATAGATTCATCGAATGCCATACGTATCGGATTTGATGGAACCAATGCCTATTCTGGAAATATACTGATTGAAGGGAATTCTATCTATCAACGAAATAACAATGCAGGAGCCGGTTCCATTTCCATGCAGACTACAGGTACCCTGACCATACAACCCACAGGCAATGCCTTTACTTTTATGCGGGCTGGGAATGCAGGTACTTTAACCTTTGATGATGACTGGAATTTTGGCACTACTTTAGGCAGTTTTACTTACGGTAAATCAACCAATACCACCAATTTGACCTTGTCAAGTCCAAGGACGACGGCTGGAGCCATGAGTATTTATGCGGGTAATATCATAGCTCAACAAAACCTGACGACCACGAATATTAACGCCAGTATTCTTTTGCAGGCAACTGGTTATATTGAGCTAGCGGCAAGTAGAGTGCTTCAAACAAATAGAGGAAATATCACTTTTAGATCTAACTCGCTTGGAACGGCAGTGGTTTTACCTAATGTTACCACTGGTTCAATTACCTTAAATAGTGGTTCAAGCTTGCTGTCTAATGGTGGAAACATTACATTAGGAGGTAATTTTTCTGGAACAGAAGGTGCCGGCCTTTATGCTGCATCTAATAGATCAGGCGGTTCACCGGGTATCCTTATTAATAATGCAACGCTAACTGCGGCAGGTGGAAACATCAAAATATATGGTAAAAGCAACAGCAGCTATGATGACGGTGTTCGCCTTCAGGCAAATATCACCACCACCGGCACTGGGACCATTGGCATTTATGGGGATGCTTTTGGAGGAAAAAATGGTACGCAATATTTTGGGGGTATTACCTTTAACAGTGAAGTGTCGAACATTGAAACAGATCAGGGAAATATTACCTTATCAGGTAATCTGATAAATACCCAAAGTAACAATACTTTTGGAATTAACTTTTACCGCACTAATGGTTCTACTGGGCAAACGAAGCATATACAAATTTTATCCAGATCAGGAGCAATTCAAATCACCGGGGACAGAGGTACTATCGCTACCGGTGCGGGTGGTATTGGTTATTCCAGTTGGGGGAATATTTATTTTGGCTCTCCGTCTAATAACAGTTGGCTCGCTACAGGCGATATAGTTTTTACCTATTCCAGTCTGGTAGGTGCAGTGGGTAATGGATTTAAAGTTAAAACCAGAGGGGCTGTTACCTATCAACCCGTAGGAACCAGTTTTGATAATGCTCAAACCTTCCCTTTTAATTCAAACTATACGGTTGCCGATAGTGCCTCCAGTTTAACTATTGGTAAAACAGGAAATACCGCAAACATTACCATCAATGGGAATATTTCTGTAGCGGGTCCAATCACCATTTTTGGGGGGAATATTTTTCAAAATGCAAATATTACAGCTACCACCGCTGCTAACATTGAATTGAATGGAAGGGAAGGATTCTATACCTCAAATGATCCCAGAAAATCCATCACCTCGGCTGGGGGAAATATTACCATTAATGCCGATATAGATGCTAATGGTTCCGGATTATTGGACCTGGACTATTTGACTATCAATCCTGGGGCTGGGAATATAATCATCAGAGGGGAAAACTTTGTATTTAATACAGGCTCTGATGCAGATAAGCCATGGATCAACGGAACAGGCTCGTTTACTTTGGAGTCAAATGATGCTGCTTTTGGACAAGGTCTTTTATTAAAGTGGTTCAAATTAGACCAAGATGCCAATGGCATGAGCGGCCTGACCATCGGTAAATCAACCAATACTCAGAACGTTACACATGATCATCCAGGGGGTATTGTGGTAGCTGGCCCAGTCACTATATATGGTTTACTTGTTGAAATTAACGAAAACCTAATTTCAACAGCCCTCGGAGCTAAAATACTACTTAA
>JANQZX010000093.1:20630-22849 GCA_030728245.1 Saprospiraceae bacterium
TTGAAATTAACGAAAACCTAATTTCAACAGCCCTCGGAGCTAAAATACTACTTAAAGCTTTAGGCTATGTTTGGGTAAATGTTGCAGGAAAAACGGTGCAGTCTAATAATGGGGATATTATTTTTTGGGCCGATGCCGATAATAGTCAAGCGTCCCCTACCGCGGGCAATAATGATGAAATTGTTTTACTTGAAGGTGTTATTATAAATACGCAGGGAGGAAAATTGATAATGGCGGGGGGGCTCGATGATGGGGCAAACGGAGGTGTTGCTTCCGATGGCATACCAGATAATTACGCCTATCGAGGTGGTGGAAGTTTTAGGGGTGGGGTAAATCTTGGTTTAGAACGGGGAACTGGTCCGGTAGTGTCCTTGTTGAGTGGAGGTGGAGATATCATCATTAAAGGACGTTCAGCCTATCAAGGACAGGATGGGCGCCCTGGCGTTACTTCACAAAGTAACCTCCTGATTAATTCAGGAACAGGCCGGATTAATATGCAAGGTATTTCCTCAGTTAATCATGGGATAGAATTTACGTATGGTGTAGCTCCGAATATTGCTATTACCTCTTCCTATGCAGGCGTCGGTCCTGCTATTACCATGGCAGGAGGTTCAACATCAAATCTGGGTATAAATCTTTTTAATAGTGATAGTGGTAATTTTCTTATTCAGTCCGCTTCACCAACGGGTGGTGGTATTTTTATGAAAGGTAGTACAGCCTCAAATTCCAGGGAAGCCGTAGCTATTAATTATTATGGTAATTCTAATGCTATTACTCAATTACTTTCTGGAAGCGGAGATATTGTGTTAACTACAGATACTGTGGGTAGGGTAACTAATGCCTTGGGAACGATAAAAAATAGTGGTATTACGCGTTATGGTGTTATAGCTGCAGCAACAGCGGTTCAAGGGGTTACGCCGACGGTTATAAACTCTAATGCTAATGTTGTGTTTCGTGGAAATGATGTTTATTTCGATCCAACTAAGACAACGACCCTAGCCACTACCGGGTCTTTCAGCATAGAACCAAGATCTGGTGATAATAGCTTTAGCGCAGCAACGACGATCCGTAATCTCGATATTAGTACCGTAAGCGCATTTACCTCGGGAAAAGTGGGTAATACTGCCGCATTAACAATTAGTTCAGCTTTAACGGCCGCAGCTCCAATGACTTTTCATGGGGGTGCCATCAACATAGGGGGTGCTTTGACGGCTACCAATAATGATATTAATCTATTCGCCACCGGTGCTGTTACTCAAACACAGCCTATCTTAGCCAGTAATCTTGGCTTGCATGGCACGGGTCTTTTTACGCTAAATAATACCAGTAATAACATAGCTACGCTGGCAGGCGGTGAAAGCAGTATGAGACTTGGCTTATTAAGTTTTACCGACGCGAGTGGCGGATTAACAGTAGGCACTGTAGGTACAAAAAGTGGGGTACATTCAAGTGGCACGGTATTGGTTGAAACCCTGGCCGGAGATTTGTCCATCGCTCAGAATATTTCGTCGACAAATACTTCCGCAGATGCTATTACAGTCAATGCTGGAAAAAGTGCTGCCATAGGTTCACGTACCGGAGGGGACATTAAAATTTCAGGTTCTCCGGCAATTACCATGGGAACTGGAGGTATAGCAAAATTATTCAGTGGATCCGAGGATCAAAGTACGGGGCTGGATGCATTCATAGGGAATCCACAAAATATAAGAAATGTTGCAGATGAAACTACAACAACTTTTGTACCTGCTTTGGAAGCAAACAAAATATATGGGATTTATCGTACCTCTCGTGGAAGAGGTGATTTAACCATTGTAAGTTCAGGTGGAGATGCAGAAGGATCAACCTGGGTCTATGAAAATGGTCTCATTATTACCACAAGCAGTCCAGTGAATATCCGCGATTCCATTATACAGAGAAAACTGTTAATAGGAGATGTTACCATTGAAGCAAACAAAGTGACCTTTAGTGCTAACATCATAAACACGACGGCTAATAATTTCAAGGTCCTTTCAAAAACACATATTGTTAATACCAATGCAACGACTATATCTTCCAGCGGAGGAGATGTTCTGCTTGCATCGAATGTAGATAATGCTACCGATTTTGATTCAACGACTAATGGATATATCCAACTTAGAGGAGGGCTAACCATCAATACCCAGGGAGGTGACATTACCCTTGGTGGGGGAAATAATCAGGGAAGTGATTATGCGTTGGGA
>JANQZX010000094.1 GCA_030728245.1 Saprospiraceae bacterium
ATCAAATATTTTAACTATCTGCGTATATTGGTAAGAAAAAGCCGGCGTGGAATCTCTGGTAAAGGTTGGCCATATTGGATTAGGAAGAAAGCACGATTTGTTATCATTATTAAATACAAAAGGCGTTCCCAATGGTTTGGGAGAGTTATCCTGTGTGGCGGGAAAAATTCTTTCCCTATAGTTGAAGGCAGAATAATTAGTTGGTACTCTATCCTTTGAAATAAAGAACTCTTCCACCCCATTTGTCCCTGGAGAGGTACCTCTTGTAAAGGTCGTATTATTAAGTTCTCTGTCACGTACAAGTACAAAAAAACCTGACCCCTCCGCTACATCATAAGTATCGTTAAAGTCGCCATCCCCATTTTGATCCCATTTGCGGGGAACAACCTGAGTGAATTTTGCTGGATCAAGCGTATTTGGGCAAGAACTTGCCCACTCCCCAAGTTCGCACCAATTAATAACGGTGTAAGTCCTATTTTCTTTTGAACAAATATTTGTTTCAGAGCTATCAGGTGTAACTTTTGTAACAGACATACTTACAGCAAGGATATCACATGCCACCTCATAAGTCTCCATTACAGGAATTGATGAACCAATTTGGCAATTGAGATTAATATCGGCAGGAAATAAAATATCGTATTCGTGAACTGGAAGTACTCTTACCCTTTGGGTACATAAGTTGATTCTGGTTACCACACCTCTAATCGTTTTAATAGCCACCCATTTACGGGTATAAAAGCCTGCGCCACATGTCAAGCTAGAATCGAGAGAATATTCAACGGTTCCAGTACATTCCAGCGCCGAAATTTGTGGTGTACCAAATCTGGTATTTGCAGTATTTGTATCATAAATAAGAAAACGGTCTTCCGGTTTATTACAATACATATAGGTATCAGCAGGCGCAGAACAAATTGGGTCTGATCTGTCCTCAACATTAAGAGAAAGCCAACAATAGGAGGTATTTCCTTGCACATCGGTTCCATGAAGTTCCACGATTACAGGAGCGGATACGTCACAACAATAAAACTCGGCAAAATCGACCAAGGGGGTATAAAAACTTCCTGAGTTAGGCCCTCCGTTAATCTGTATAAAATGCTCTCTAATATCCCCGTCCAAATCAAGGTCGTAAGCTGTATTCGTTAAAAACCGTTCTAAGCAGTCCGCTTTTACCAATCTTCTTACTTTTAACGTTAGCAAAGTACAATTATCACGAGAGCCTTCATTGATTTCATTTACTCCAATTCTTGCGTAAGATAAACCAGCATTAATTCCCAAATAATAATCTCCGCCTGGGGGATTTGTCAATACTATATTAAGTTGATCATCGCAAATCATTGTGGGAGGAACATTGTCAACCATAGTAAAAAGAAGCGTATCTATCGTTCTGTTGAAACAATTATCAATTACCTCAATGATGAGTCTATGTCTTCCATAAGGAATTTCAGTGAAAATCTTTTTCCCATTCCGCGTTACGGCTGGATAAATTCCATCAAACCAAGTAGTACCCCTCTGTGGAATGCCATTCACTAATCGATCCAGCGATTGTATTTTATGGCTTACCGTTAAACTTGTCGCACAATTATCCCGAATTTTCAATCCATATAAAAAGGCAAGGTTACTCGTATCCACGTTTAGTTCTCCTAAACAGGAGGAAGTACCTGTTGATACAGCCACAGAATCAAAAATAGTGGTAATTAATGGTTTTTCTAAATCCAATACACGTATCACCATGGTATCCTTAAAACGTCTCCCTGTGCACCAATCCCAAATTTCTACAACCGCATCAACTTTAAATCCTGAACCACAAGAAGCTGTAGTATTCTTGACTACAGAAGTGGTATAAGCACAAGTCATATCAAAAAGACTAATATTTTGACCCGTTTTAGGGTGCACAGCCCTATAATTATCTCGAATTAAACTATCTACCCAAGGTTGCCCATTGGTACACAGGTTGAAAGTAAGGGTATCTCTCGACGGAGGTGGTAAAAACAAAGCAGAAGAAGGTCTCTTAAACCTTATAATTTGATTAATTGTCGTATCATTTGAACGGGAGTCTATAGCTTGAAAAGATCTTCTTATAGTAGCAAAAATACTATCTGTCGAACAATTCGTTTGAGATAAAAAATCAGTTACTTTAATTTGAATTTGTCCGCCGCAAAGATCTGTAAAAGTGGGCGTACCAGTAAAATACCTATAGCCAGCTACCCGCCAGCTACCCTCGACATTATTAACCAGACTAACATCATTACACCATAGGTCTATGGTGTCGATTAAAGCAAAAGCGGCAGCATTCAAGACAGGAGGAGCCTCATCTGTAGCCGTTATGGTACCTTGACAGACAACAAGCGTTCCTTTAAAAACACCATAGGTCCAACCAACACCCTGAGGACTAATGCCATCAATAATATTATTGTTAGTAGAATTTAAATCGGCAATTTTAAGAACCATTCCTGTAGTATCACAAGTCCCGGCTGTATTCCCAGCGTTCAGAAATATATTTTTAAGAAATAAGGTACGCTGACAATTATCATTTAGCGTGACGTTTAAATCGGTACAACCACAAGGATTATTTTGTCCCCTTAAGGAAGGTAGATTAGTGAATAGTAATCCAAGAATTAACAATACAGAAGGAACCCTTAAAGAGACCTTTTTGATTGAATACTGGATATGTAAAATGGCGTTAAAATTTGTCTTCATTTCGTATCATATATATTATCAGGTCTGATTGTCAATCCAAAAAGCATACCATTTTTTTATTATACATAGTATTTTTAGAAATAAACTATCAGCGTGTTTCATCACGTTATACCGATATACACATACCAAAAATGTGAAGCAGGTTATTTCACTAACCAGGACACCTAAAATATAGGTTTTTTGAGAGAGACCATCCTATATCGGCAAATCGCCGTTCAAGTAATATTTTTGAAAACGCTCAAAAAAGATAAAAATTATTTGTGCGTTAAAAAAAATACTACGTGCAAATATATGAATAGAAATAATACACAACTATATTAGAATGTATTTTTTACAAATTTATTTTTGTGATACTATGAATATCAGATAGAAGCGGCTAAGATGGCTGCTTCTTTGATTGCTTTTTTTGCGTCTAACTCTTTTGCCTCCTTCACGCCACCAATCCAATGAATTTTTCCGGAAAAGTGAGGAATAGAAAGAGAATGGTCAAAAACAGGAAGTTGACCGGCGCAAATAACAATTTGATCTACCTTGAGGCATTCATGTTCGCCATTTTCTCTTTTCAGATGGAGGCCGTCATCATCTATTTTTTCATAAGATACGCCGGAAATACTTTGTACCCCTCTTTTTTGCAATTCCTTTTTATGAATCCAGCCTGTTGTTTTACCCAGTGATTTACCTTGTTTCCCTGGACTTCGTTGCAATAAATAAATGGTTCGATGTATTTTATGATTACCCTTCTCAGATAGTAAACCTCCCGGCACGGTAAAAGACTTATCTACTTGCCAGGAAGAAAGAAAACTATCAACGGTATATGCATTATCATGTGCCAGGAAGGTGGCTACATCGAAACCCACACCACCTGCACCAATAATTGCTACGTTATTTCCTTTGGGTACTTTACCTAGAATTAGGTCGGCATAAGAGACGACGGAAGGATGATTAATGCCCGGGATAGCAGAAATATCTTTGGGCTTGACTCCTGCCGCAAGGACTATTTCATCAAATCCATGATCTCCAACAGTTTGAAAATCAAAAGAAGTATTTAAATGCACTTTGACATGGTTCAGTTTTAGTTGAACGGCAAAATATCTTAGGGTTTCCTTAAACTCCTCTTTTCCGGGAATATTGGCTGCCAACTTAAATTGTCCCCCTATTTCGGCTTCCTTTTCGAACAAATGAATGTCATGTCCCCGTTCAGCGGCATGTATGGCAAATGTGATACCCGCTGGTCCTGCACCTATCACCGCTATTTTTTTGCTTTTTGATACTTTATTAAAAATTAACTCCGTTTCAGCACAGGCTCTTGGATTAACCAAACATCCTGCTGGTTTTCCTTCAAAAACATGATCTAAACAAGCCTGATTGCAAGCTATACAGGTATTGATTTCATCCACTCTGCCTTGTTTAGCTTTTATAGGCCAGGCAGGATCTGCTAAAAAAGGACGAGCCATAGAAATCATATCTGCCTGACCCTTTGCAATAATAGATTCCGCCTCCTCAGGCATATTAATCCTATTAGTAGCAATTACGGGGATATCGAGTTCTTTCCTAAGTTCTGCGGTAAGCCAGGTAAAAGTTCCTCTTGGCACTTGTGTGGCAATGGTAGGAACCCTGGCTTCGTGCCAGCCTATGCCAGAATTAATAATATTTATACCTTCTCTTTCAAGATTTTTCGCCAATAAAACGACCTCCTCCCAGGTAGAGCCGTTGGGAATCAAATCGGTAAGGGATAATCTGAAAATAAGAATAAACTCGTTACCTACCGCTGCTCTGATCTGTCTTACTATTTCCAGAGGGAAGGCCATTCTATTTTGATAGGATCCGCCCCATTGATCCTTTCTATGGTTAGTATGCGTTACTAAAAACTGATTAATCAAATAACCTTCCGAGCCCATTATTTCAATACCATCGTAACCGGCATCCTGGGCTAAACGTGCGGTATGTGAAAAATCAAATATCGTTTTTTTAATGGAAGAATCGCTGAGAGCCCAGGGTTTAAAGGGACTTATGGGAGATTTTATGGCTGATGGTGCCACACAAATTGGGTGATAACCGTACCTCCCGGAGTGAAGAATTTGCATACAAATTTTGCCACCTTCAGCATGAACAGCGTCGGTAATCATTTGATGTTTTACAACGGCTCTTTTATTTGTAAGTCTGGCGGAAAATGGGGCAACCCACCCAGCTCGATTAGGTGCTATTCCACCGGTTACCATTAAACCTACCTGTCCAGCTGCTCTTTCTCCAAAATAAGCCGCTAAGCGCTCAAAACCATTTTTTGCTTCTTCCAACCCCGTGTGCATAGAACCCATAAGGATTCTATTTTTAAGTTGGGTAAAACCTAGATCTAAAGGTTTAAAAAGATTTGGGAAATGCTCGGAGTTCATACTTAGCGAATTTTCGCTGTAAATTGCAAATTATTTTTGCAGCAACCAAATTTTGCCAGCACTTTTATGTCCCGAATCGGTGACTATTTCATAAAAATAAAGGCCACTATGAGAAAGTCTGCTACTGGAAATAAGCCAGCTACCCTTTCCCGATGCCAATAATCTTCTTTCTTCTAAAACCAATTTTCCTGTTAAGTCATACACGTTTAATATACCAAAGGTAGATGCATTCAGAGTATATGGAATGTTAGTTTCCTCTAAAAATGGGTTAGGGAAAGGTGAATAGGTAGTAAAATTATTAATTTGGTTTGGCAAAACGGTTATATCTATTTTTCCCGACGTAGCATCAGGCTGATAAATTTCCGGAGAAAGACCATCTTTTGCAAAGGTTACCGCCTCACTAAAATATCCTTTTTTTCTTGCTTTTAATTTCAAGTTGAATAACAACTGATTTTTTTCAAAAAAGGGAACATTCACTCCAGAATAATTCCACGAAATGTGGACCAAGTTACCCTCTTTATTCCAATGAAGATTTGACTCAAAAAAATCGGGTAAATTTGAACGTTGAATACTTTCAAGTTCAACCAAATCTGAATTTATAGCTAACGAAAATTGAAAGCCAGCCCATCGTCCTCCTTCCGAAAATTGAATGGGATAATTTATATCCTGACCAGCGATAAAATCATTTTCACCGATAACTATAGAAGCGGCCACAGACTCAGTTGTCGCCCCATTATACCAATCACCATCAACATCCCCCTTTTTGACCAGGTAAAAATCTTGACGAGTCCCGTAAGGATTGCTCTCCAGAAATTTCACCTTATTTGGAAATATTCCCATAACAGAAGCCGATGAAGTGACGTATTGCCAGCTATTCTCAACTACGAAATTTGAGGTATAACCTAAAAGTATTTTTCGCAACATAATAATGTCCAGAGAAGAAACTACGCCAGAATTATCAACATCGGCGGCAACTAATGAAGGTATAGATTTAATTCTATTATTTCCAAGAATGTGATTTTGAATCAAAAGAATATCTTTTGTGGACAGGCCTGCTAATGGATTGGCTACATCGGTGGCAAGAACAAATTCATAAGCTTTACACGCCGATAAATTTTTTACTGAAAATTCCCCCAATGCATTGGTCGAACGAATCACCTGATTTGAAAAATACACGCCCATATTGGAAATAGGCACTTCGTTTACGTTTCTAAAACTAAAAGAAGCTTCCAAATCCATTTTTTCAC
This sequence comes from Saprospiraceae bacterium, assembly GCA_030728245.1. Classification (GTDB taxonomy): domain Bacteria; phylum Bacteroidota; class Bacteroidia; order Chitinophagales; family Saprospiraceae; genus BJGN01. The sequence goes on from JANQZX010000094.1 coordinate 6,335, forward strand.
AAACATCAGTATAGTTCACCTGATTAAAAACCAGAGACTGCATTTTTTTAATGGCTGTATTAGCCAGAACCAAATAGCTAAACTTCACTTCACGGATTAAATTTTTGTCCTCTGCATTTAAAACTGGATCTATTTCATAATAGAATCTGTCACCATCTCTTAAATTTGTGAAAGTAAAGAGTAAAAAATGCTTCATTGTTTCTCCAAAAATAGTGCCTTCCGACTTCCTTTCCGAGAGTAAGGCCACCCATAAGTCGATAGATTCAATATCTATGAAAAGTGACTCTAATTTTCTGGTAAGCGTTAGATTATCTGGATTTATATCGGCGATAGAATTATAAGGTTTCAATTGTAAAGCCTTTCTCAATTCATTTATGGAAGGCAGCCCCCTCTCTCGTCCTCTCTGAATATTTATTGCAGCCAAATCGAAACCTCCCTGCCCAGGTTTACCAAACAAAAAATTACGAATGTCGTCCACAATTTTTGAATCAAAACGCTGTTGAACCTGCGAACCCATGCCTTGAAGGAATGGCTCAATACCGCCACTTTCTTTTATCGCCGACACTTTAAAAAAAACATCTCTTAGTTTAAGGTCAAGCGCACTTTGAAAAGGTGTACCATCTGGATTCAATCTTCTTATTTTACTACTCAAAAGGGTGTGACCCAATCGAAAACCTGCTCCGGTAAACTCGTTACTTACTGTTGGGTTAATATTATTTTTATATCCTGAATACGCGGGTAAATGAATACCTACCGACGGCAACCATTCATTAAAAAGTATTTGCTGAATAAATCCACCTACCATTTTTCTGGCATATTGATAAATTTCTTCATCGGACCAGGAAGGATTTTTTAATTTGATTAAATCACATTGTCTGTTATGTTCCCGAACGAAAAGAGTATGAACTGATGCCAATAGCGGATTTTCATTGGCACGAACATCGCCCGCAACGAACAATTTAGACTCTTCCCCCGTATCATTTCCCATCTCAGGAGCCAGGGGATCAATAGAAGAATCTAATTCTCCAGTTAATGTATTGTAAGGTAATAAATTACCTTCAGACACCTTAAGTTTTCCATTTTTAAACGATCTCAACCAGTTTGCCCTCAATATATCTGACCCATAGACAGCAGAACCATCAATAAAAGAGGTAACCATATTGACATGCTGTCGGGGATTAGATGGGGAATTTCCAGAATTTTTATCAAACAAATTGCGTTTCATTTGAATCACCGCATTCCCCTCATCATTTGGATCAAACCAAATATCTCCCGGTGGCACGGCGATATCAAATCTTTCTGAATTATTTGGTGTTAATCCAAATTCATGATCTATAAACTGTCCAAAAACCCAGCAAAAATCACTTAAATTTGATGGATCTTTTATGTCAATTTCATCTTGAGCAAAAATTTCATTACTGATAACCCTGCCACTGATTCTACCGGTAAAAGGTTGGAAAATACCATCCTGGTATGCAGCTTTTCCTAGTCTGATCAGATTTGAACCCGTTGCGCCCCAGGAAGGGTTTGAGAGGTTATTAAAAGTACCGTCAATAGTTCTACATTTGTTATCCAGGGACGTCTGCGAAAACCCCAACTCAAATAACAAACCATTCACTAAAATTAATAATAGTAATTTTGGGTACATGGTTATATAGATTAACCGATATTGAAAATAATAAGCGAACAAAAATACTTTTTTTTTCGACAAAATGTTTGAAAAACAAGTTAAAATAACGGGGAGACCTATTGGAATATAAAGTTTTCAACCAGCAAGCTCCACGACAAAAAGTTTGAAAATAAAAATAGGTATGCCTAAATGGTATTTTTTAATATGTTTATTCCTTTCATTCAATGTTATGTCACAAAACATATCAGATTGGGGAAACATGCATGAAAAAGAAATCATTTTCCAGGGGGACGACATATTATTGGACAGTTTACCTATTTTTTCATCCTCAGTTAGTATTTTTCAAATCAACCCACTTATACCAGTACCTGACAGCCTGTATTTTATGGTTTCCGGCATTTTAAAATGGCGAAACAGTCAATTATTTAAAAAGGGTGCTCCCCTGCTTATCCGATACAGAACTTTTCCTAAGGAATGGATTATCACCAAATCCTCTGATTTCCTGCTTATTCCCGACACCCTTGAAACCTTTTTTTTGATGGGAAAAGCTGAGTTCGAGTCTTTTTCTATGGCCGACGAATTTCGACGAATTGAATATAGCGGTGGCTTTATGAGAGGAATATCAATTGGTAACAGACAAGATCTTGTCCTTAATTCCCAGTTAAATCTTCAACTTACCGGAGAAATTGCTCCCGGCTTTACTATCAGAGCTGCTATAACGGATGAAAATTTACCTATTCAAGCCTTTGGAAATACCTTGCAACTACAAGAATTTGATAAAGTTTTTATTGCCTTGGAAAAAGATCAGTTTCATTTTACCGCAGGGGATTTTGAAATTCAAAGAGATCAAAGTCATTTTAATAATTTTTATAAGAAAGTGCAGGGTCTGAAATTACATTTTTTTGACAAAGAAAATAAATGGGAAACGACAGGAAGTGCCTCCTTTTCAAGAGGACAATTTCAACGGGTTACCTTAGATGTGTCGGAGGGAAACCAAGGGCCATATAGACTTTCAACGCCTGCCACAGGTGCCATCACTGTAATCCTGGCTGGTACTGAAAAGGTCTTTATTAATGGTAAAAAAGCCATCAGGGGTACTTCCGGAGATTATGTTATTGACTATAACCGGGGCGAACTCATTTTTACCCCCAACCAATTGATGTTAAGAGAAACTCGGGTGGTCGTAGAATTTGAATATGCAAATACTGGTCAAAACAGATCCATCCTGGCTTTCAACAGTCAATATAAACATAAGTATGGTACCTTTTTTATAAACGGACTCACGCAACAAGACAGTAAAACGAGCCAGCGGTTTAGGGATTTGAAAGAAGAAGATATTAATGCCCTTGCGAATTCCACTTCGCCTTTAGAAAAACTACATCTGCCTGGCTGGGAAATGTCAAATGATGCCGATCCTACCCGAACTTATTATGCCCGACGGGACACGCTTTTGCCCTGCGGAAAAATAGATACTTTTTTCATATATGTTAATCAATCTAATTCAGATAAATACACCGTGAAATTTGGCGTCCCCTCTTCAGGAAAGGGAAATTACAAACTGTCCACCCAGCTCATTGGAAACGATAGGATCTATGAATATGTGCCCCCTGATCCTATTACCTGTGAGCCTCAGGGCCAATATGACCCCTTCATTCCTGTTATTTTTCCCTTAGCAAACAGCATCTTAACTATGGGTCAGGCGAGTAATATATTAAAAAAAATAAGTTGGCGAACCGAGATGGGGCTTTCCCATCAAGACAATAATCGCTTCTCATCCTTTAAAAATTCAATGAACACGGGCCTGGCGAGCTGGAATGAATGGAAATGGCAATCTACTTTAGGCACTCCTGCAAATGTACTTGACATTGCCCTGAGCCATGAGTTTGTGAGTAAAAAATATACCGCATTAGAACCCATTCGCCAGCCTGATTTTTTAAGAGACTGGGGGCTCACAAACCAGTTGGGAAGGGTTGATCTCCCTGAAAATAACGAAAACACCCTCCGATTAAATATCAACTATACAGCTCAGCAAGGCATCAAATTAGATTACCAAATAGAACATTATCTTCGACAAGGGCTTTTTAACGGCTTACGACAAAATGCGGCCGCCACCTGGTCTAATAAAAATTCTTCTTTTACAGGTGCCCTTAATCAGGTAACGGCAAATTATTCGGGTGAAAATACCTCCTTCTCCAGACCCAACATTCAATTCATGCATACTTTGCCGGGTAAAAATAAGTGGCAATTTGGTGGTCAAATGGAAGGTGAAAGAAAAGTACAACAGAACCCGACAACTTCCCTGATTCACTCCAGTAGCTTTGCTTATCATCAAGTACAATTTTCCGTAAAATCGCCTGAGAAAAAGGCAAATACCTTCACATTACGACTCCAGGACAGGACAGATTTTTTACCTGTAAAAGAAAAACTTCAGATGAGTTACAAAGCGCGCTTTGTCAAATTGGAAGGAACGCATACTTTGAGTAATCATTTTAAAATGAAACAAATATGGCAATACAGACATTTGACCTTTATGGACAAATTAACAAATAATATGTCGTCAAAAGGGGTCTTACTTGGACAAGTTCAGGGAGATGGTTCGTTTTTAAAAGGTTTAATTCGAGGAAATACGGTGTATGAAAGAGGAGGTGGTCAAGAACCAAGACTGGAATATACTTACATAAAAGTTGCGCCGGGAGAGGGGACTCATATTTGGCTGGACTCGTTGTTTAACCAGGACGGCATTTTACAACAACAAGAAATGATGATTGCCCCCTTTCAAGACCAGGCTGATTTCATCAGAGTTAATACCCTAAGTAATCAGTATTTACCGACCAGTTTTCTGCATTTCACCCAATCCGTTACCGTTGACCCAAGCAGATATAAAGGCAAATTATTTAAGAAATATGCCCGATGGCAGTGGAACTCAACCTGGAGAATGGATAAAAAAACCACGGATGACCAGGGATTAATGTCTTTAAATCCTTTTTCCGTCAGCATAGATGACCCCAATGTAGTATCTCTGATTTACCAGCAAAGGAATGTTCTGATTGTAAACAAGGGTCATAAATTATGGGATATTCAGATGGGAAATAATCAACAAATTCAAAAATGGTTACAGACTATCGGTTCAGAAATGCGGGTGCAGCGAGAGGCATTTTTAAAATTACGTTGGAATATGTCGAAAAAATGGTTGCTACGTACGGAGCTGGGTAAAGGCGGCAATGCACAAAAAGCGGAAAGATTTCCCGAAAAGAATTTTGATATGAACACACAAAAAAGTAGTGTAACCCTTCAGTTTTTACCTGCCAACTCATTTCGTTCCCTGTTAACGTTCACAAACGATCAAAGTACTCCGCGGGAATGGAGCGAAAATACCGGAACTCTAAATAAACGGGAGGTAAGCTTTTCTACTACCTGGAATGCAAAGGAAGGTCAATCTGTCCAGGGACAAATGTCAAATATTTTTATTCAGTACAGTGGTTTGAAAAATAGTCCAGCGTCATTTGCGCTCTTACAAGGGTTGCAAACAGGAAATAATTGGCAGTGGACCCTCCAATTTGAAAAAATTATAGGGCGAAATATTCGACTTTTATTTAAATATCAAGGACGAAAATCAGCCACCGGACCTATTTTTCATATAGGTAATATTCAACTTGGTGCTACTTTTTAAAATGTTATGAATAAGGTTCTTATTTTTGTATTATTATACCATAATGAAAAAAATATTTATGTTCTGTTCACGTGCTCCCCTTTTACTTTTGCTTTTATTTTTTTTCAGTTTTGCCTCAGCCCAATCCTATTGGAAAAGTCAATGGATTACCTCGCAGGCCAATGTTAAAACATTAAAAATAGATGAGGGAAGACGATGGAGCGTGAACATAGATCTCTTGAAAAAAGCATTATACCAAAAAGAAAAAACGACTATTTTTTTACCCCATCCCAATGGGGAATTAATTTCCTTTGACTTAAAGGAAGAAAAGGTAATGGCTAAGGAGCTTGCTGACAAATATCCCAATATTAGAGCATTCTCAGGACAGGCATCCTCAAATAAACAGCTATCCATACGTTTTGAATTGAATTCCAGTCAAATATTTGCCGTTGTTAAAAAAGGTGGTGAAGAATGGTTTGTCGAGCCTGACCCCAATAATCCAGCATTTTCAATAAGTTATGATGCTAAAAACAGGATAATACCCGAAGCCTCGTCGGTAAAGTGTGAGACAAAAGAAAAGAGCATTGAGGATGTCATACGAGCGCAGGAAAATGCCCTTTCTTTTGGTAGCAGTCTCAGAACTTCTACCATAACCTTAAAAAAATATCGATTTGCTCTTTCATGTACGGCTGAATACGCTAAAGCAAAGGGGGGTACCATCGAATCGGTATTGACTAGTTTTGTCACCTCGGTGAACCGTATGAATCAGATTTTATTGAGGGAAGCAGCAGTACAACTGGAGTTGATTGCAAAAAATGATTCCTTAATATTTTTTGATGCCGAAAAGGATCCGTTTCCAGAACCCAGCAATCTTACCCAGTTGTTAAATCAGAATGGCGCCGTTATAAATAGCATCGTTGGGGCAAATAGTTACGATATTGGCCATATATTCACTACAGGATGCAGTGGTGGCGTGGTGGGTATTGCCACCTTGGGAAATGTATGCAGTAGCGGCAAAGCCCGTGGGGTTACCTGTCATTATTCATCTAACCTATTGAGCATCACGCTCAACGTATTTGCCCATGAATTGGGGCATCAATTTTCCTGCTCTCACTCTTTTAACAGTTGCGAGGGAAATCAGGACAATGTAGCACCTAGCGAAGGATTTGAGCCAGGAGGAGGTTCAACCATTATGTCTTATTCAAGTGCTTGTGGTCCTGATAATTATCAATTTAATGTAGATGACTATTTTCATGGAGGCAGTCTGGATGATTTGATACCCTTTGTACAAACAGGAGCAGGCGCTGGATGCGGTGTAAATATACCAACACCAAATGATGTACCCGTATTAACATTAGCTTATAAAAACGGGTTTTCAATTCCTATATCCACACCCTTCAAACTGGAGGCGTCGGCAACGGATGCCGATAATGATAAATTGACTTATAATTGGGAACAGATGGATACTGGGCCTACGACCCCCCTTGGAGAGCCCAAGAATAATTCACCCCTATTCCGCTCCTTCCCCGCCGTTAAGGAATCCTTTCGTATTTTTCCTCAAATGGCAGGTTTACTTGCTGGAAGCGCATCCAGAGTGGAAATTTTACCAAACTATGCCAGAAACTTATCTTTTCGCGTTACCGTAAGGGATAATAACCCTCAAGGTGGTGCCGTCGTTTGGAAAGATGTACAATGTAAGGTGACCGATCAAGCTGGGCCTTTTATAGTGAATACACCTGTATCAAAAGCTGTCGCCGGGGGAACCATCAACGTTTCCTGGCAAGTAGCAGGAACCAATAAATTACCCGTTAATTGCCAGTTTGTGCATATAAAACTATCCGTAGATAAGGGATTGACCTTCCCATATACGCTGGCTTTAAATACGCCAAATGACGGTAATGCCTTAGTTACTTTGCCTCAGGTAAGCTCGGGAAATGCCAGACTTTTAATCGAAGCGGCTGACAATATATTTTTCCAGGTAACAGAGAAGGAATTTGTGATTGAAAATCCGACCGCGCCTCTTTTTACCTGGAAATTAACGCCCGCTGGTATTCCCTTACATTGTTTACCCAATAATGCCGTTTTTAATATCACCACTAATAGTGCCCTGGGATTTGATTCTACCCTTACCCTCGGTGTTCAGAGCGGACTTCCTGCGGATGCCACCTTTTCATTTAGTAAAAACCCTGTAAAACCAGGTGATTCTGTTCAATTGACCCTCTCTTTTAAAGGTATTCGCAGAGATACCCTACCATTGATACTTACAGCGAAAACATCAGCGGGAACGGTGTACCTCCAGGAAGCATTTATCCAAACTTTATCGACCGATTTTAGTGGCCTGAAAACTACCAAGCCTTTAAACGGACAATCAGGAATTATACTTTCCACCCCTTTTGAGTGGGCCACTTTACCAAATGCCGAAACGTACGATTTTCAATTATCAACCTCTCCGCGCTTTGGTCAGGACGACATGGTAAGTAGTTCCCAAGGCTTAAAATCAGGAACCTTCACTCCCACCGCATTTCTGGCTGACAATCAACTATTTTATTGGAGAGTGCGGGCAAATAACGCGTGTATTGTCGGCGAATGGTCCCCGGTTTCAACTTTTCACACCGCAGTAACCAAATGCGAAGCTAGTAGAAATAATAATCTTCTTACAATTCCGGGTCAGGGAACGCCAACCGTTGAGAGTTCTATTGTGATAAATGAAGATGGAAACATAAAAGATATTAATATCCCTCTCATAAAAGCAACATTTGAATATGTGAGAAACTTAAGAGTCTCCCTCGTTAGCCCTAAAGGTACTGAGGTGATTCTATTTGACCAGAGATGCGCATTAACTAATAAATTTATTCTCGGATTTGATGATGAATCACCAAAGGATCTTATATGTCCTCCCGACGATGCCATTGTTTTCAAACCCAATCAACCTCTTTCGGCTTTTAAAGGAGAACCTTTAAGAGGTACCTGGGTTCTTCGCTTCCGAGTGGTTAAACGAGAAAGTATTGCTGCAGGATCCATTGAAAGCTGGAATATTGAATTTTGTTCCACTTCTTCGCCGTTAATGCCAACCTTAGCCAAATCGGATACCTTGTTAGTTAAATCCGGGGGTAAAAACTTCATCACTCCACTAAATCTGTTAGTAAATAGTCCCGGAATTGCCGATACCGCCTTGAAATTTATTATTACCTCACTACCCAAAAATGGGGCTATACTTAGAAGAACAGACACCTTAAAAATAGGACAATTTTTTACGCAGGCCGAAATAAAAGCTAGCCTAATTAATTATGTGCACATAAATAAAAATAGTATTCAGGATGTTTTTGGATATATACTTTCAAATGGGGCGGGTGGTTTTATTCCCCTAAATTTCTTACATGTTAAAATTGATAATTCAGTCAATACGACCACCTTGGCCCCGGCGCTTACCTGCACCATTTTTCCAAATCCAAGTGCCGGTCTAATTCAGGTGGAATGGGATTTTTTGGATAAAAGAGACGCTTTACTCGAAATTCATGATTTATCCGGGAAACTAATATTTAAACAATTATACCCTTCCTTTCAACAAAATATTCAGATTGATGGTACCCTCTGGGAAAAAGGAACGTACGTGTTAACCATACAAGGCGAACAGCAGCGTATCTCTACATTGTTTATAATCAATTAATGGATGAAGATAAAAACAGGCATTTTATTTGGAGGCAGCTCCAGACATAGGGAAAAATCGTTCTTGGGTGCAGAGTTTATAAACCTACATCTACCCGGTTATTCTATGGAAAAAATTCTCATTTGGATAGACAAAGAAGGAAAACTTTTTCATGTAAAGGAATCTTGTTTTGTCTCTGGAAATGTAACAGACCATTTAATAAAAGAGATAGATCCTTCCACTTTAGGTCAATACATTAACATTGCTATCGTTACCCTTTCCGCCGATGATAAAAAAGTAAGCTCATTATATGAAATTTTAGGTCAGTTAAATATTCCAAATAATTTATATCACCCTTCTATAACCTTTGCTCAGGACGTTGAAAACTGGTGGCATGCACTAAAAGCAGTAAACTTCAGGAGTCCCTCTTCCAAAAAACTTAGTTTAACAGAATGGGATAATAGTTCCCCTGAAATCATTTCTTCATCGTTAAAAAATGATTTAGGTGAATTGATACAGATCATTCCTTTACCTTACTCCTCCAAAAACGGAGGAAGTTTTATTGTGCCAGGCACGAAAAATGATATAGTCCAGGAAAGGATAAACCGTGCGTTTTTTAGGGATTGGATAAGCAAAACGGACTGGAAGAACAGAACGGAGTATGAAAAAGATGCCTGGATAGCATGGCTTTCAGATCCGTTGGAAGGCCCTGATTTTCCACTCTATTTAGTAACCCAGGGAACACAAAAAATTATAATAGCGCGGGCTGAAGAATTTGTCCCCCAAATAGATAAATTATTTGCTGATGATTCAGCTGACGAATTTGTTATTGGCATAGAGCCAGCCGTGGAAGAGGCTTATATCCAACTAGCGAGTATTCCAAATGGGACTCCATTTCAATCGATTATCTGGCAGAACGATAATCATTGGCATTGTTTACCCCCATTGACAAATAATGACATATTTTTGGGTAGAAAGAATGAATCCGTTGCGCTCACAGAACTACAGGTAACAGAAATTTCTATACAAATGATCCAGTTGGGGCAAAATTTTCAATTTAATTCTCCCCAGTTAGTCTCAGGATTTGTTACCTCTTCGGGTAAATCTTATCCCATTGAAATTCAATCTTTTATTGAAGTTATTGATGAGAAAAAATGGTTTGAACATTTAGGTACTGTCGATCAGACTCCCACTTCATTTTTAGAAATAATAGTAAATCAAATCTTACGATGCCAGGAATTATCGGGAGGTATTTCGGGTAAAATTGCTTCCCAATTGCATCAGATTTTAACAGAAAAAATTCAGACAGATTATCCTGTTTCTCTTCAGGCTATCTTACTGGATTCCATGGAAAGTTTAAACAAAAATCATCTGGCGGAAGCCATAGGATGGTATGAAAAACTTGCCATGGTCGGAACGATAGAAAACGCGCTGGTTTTTTCTGAGAATAGTAGTTTAGGCGTTATTCTTTACAGGGTTCCTGCGCGATGGATCTACCTTACCATTCAAAATAATTTGGAAATACAAGAGGTATTTAACAAAATAAGAAAGCATTGTTCTAAAATAAGTATCGCTGAGTTAAGAGAAAAAGAGTATCGGATAATACCCATAAGCGCTGGGAAAATAGCTACTACAGGAGCTCTTTTCCAATGGCTGGAAAGAGAACAATTGCCTTATTGGGGGGTAGCCTCAGCCTTTTCAAAGGTAAATTTTAAAAGAAGTACTCAAATACAATCATTGAATAAAAATGGTATCAAAACCATTCCATTCTGGCAAATTTCAACCTGGCTAAACGAAAAAAGTCCTTCTGATAAGGGATATATTATAACTACTGACGAATATCATTTTAATCAAAAAACGATTAAAATTTCAGGAGAACATGAAATAAATGCCTTCAGGGATTTTGTAAAAAATACGCCCCGCCTTGCTGAAACACAAAGGAATCGCAAAATCTGGCAACTTTTTTTTGAAGAAATACAAGAATCTAACCCCTCCAATGCCTATATACTTCAGGCATTAGAAGAAAATGAAATAATCATTAGTTTCTTTCATTTGAAAAATTCGCAAGATTCATTTGATCGATTTTACCTTACCCCTATTCATGCCGTAAAAGGAAATGATGATCAGATAAATTACCTATATCAAGCGCACGAAAGTAAGTTACTCCTTGAAATATCCTCCGTATGGACCGAATTCATTGAGCAAATAGAAAAAGGACTTCAAACCTTAGGGTTCAATAGCCCCGGCTATGTTACTTTGTATGCCACTATATTTGAAGATAAAAGTTTTGAACTTATTTTTAAAGAGGTCAACCCTTTATTTTCTGCCCGGGATAAATGGATAGAGAAGATAATGTTGCATAATCAGATTACCTGGTATCAGTTTATTTATAATCAAAACGAATATGCAAAATTTAAAATGCCGATAACCATTGAATTAGAGGAAAAAGAAGAAAGTATTATTCTATTTGAAGAAAAAAAGTTACCATTTCAACATGTAAATTCGGACATTGTGGTTATAAATGAAGAAGCAGTGGAGGATGTGGAGGCAGAAGAAGTAGAAGTACAGGAAGATGCGAAGAAAGAAAGAGAAAACAGAATAAATGAAGCCATGAATAATTTAGCCCCAACCCGGTTTTCAAGAAACTTTAAGGATTACGCCTCAGAAGCTTTTCGATTTTTGACCTCCTGGTTTTTTATAAAAAATCTATTGGCTTTTATCGTCAGTATTTTCATTATTATCAATCTGGTAAAAGGTGTCCTTTTCCTTTATACCAGACATGGTTCCGCCAAAGAAGTTATTGACTATTCAGGTATGCCTTTTGATGATGCCCTGGAAAAAGCTGAAGATCAGGGTTTTAAACTTGTAGCCAGTGATGAAGTGTATGTTTTAAACAGACCGGCAGGAATCATCATAAGCCAGGTCCCGCAAAAAGGCGCTAAAATCAAATCGGGTAGAACCATATTTTGTGTCATCACAGGAGGAGCTGCCCCCTCAGTCACTTTACCTAAACTATCAAATAACGATGAATATGAGGCTTATCAAAAACAATTGTTACGATTGGGCATATATTCGAGAATACGGGAAGAGCGATTTGAATCAGAATATGAAGAAAAGACCATTTTAGAGGTATATTTTGAAGGAAAAAGGCTTTCAAACAGTAGAATAAATGCCAGTGTGGTAAAACTTCCGAAAGGCAGTTATTTAGATTTTGTCATCTCTGTGAGGAACACAGACCGTGCACCCGTTCCCAATCTCATCTGTAACACATACGAAGAAGCGGCTACCAATATCATTGCCAATGATTTAACTATTGGCACTATCATGGGGCCTGAAAATAATGTTTCGTTTTCTGGAATGTACGTTTATAAACAAGAACCTATGCCGGGAGAGGGCGTTTTTTTACCTAAAGGCAGCCCTGTTATTCTTTATTTGCAACCAGAAAGACCGGCTGAATGCCCGGAATATTAATATAAAATATCATGAAAAATTCAAGTTTATCTTCTTTAACTATGAGAGAATTACATAGATATCTAGGGTTCTTTTTAGTTGGTATCATGTCGGTTTATGCCATAAGCGGCGTAGTACTCATCTTCCGTGATACTGATTTTCTGAAAAAGGAAAAAGATATTTCAAAAGAAATTTCCCTAAATGCCAATCCTCAGGAACTTGGCACTTTATTGGGCATAAAGGGATATAAGTTTATAAAGACTGATGGTAATATTAGTTATTTTGAAAACGGACAGTACGATGCAAGCAATGGAATAGCTCGTTATAAAGTGAAGGAACTACCATTTATCATGGATAAAATGACACATTTGCACAAGGCAAAATCGGCAGATCCCCTTTACTTTTTCAATATATTTTTTGGTTTTTCTCTCTTGTTTTTTGTCATATCTTCTTTCTGGATGTTTTTACCCTCTACCAGCATCTTCAAAAAAGGAATGTATTTTACCCTTGCGGGCATTATACTTACCTTAATTCTTCTGTTTATATGAGGGTCAATCCAAGCCGTTTATTTTAAAGCCTGATAAATAGCGACATTAAATTTGTTTTGTAATTCGCCCCATTCCGGCCCGGCGCCTAATTGCTGCGTCATTAGAACGGCTACTATATTTTCTTTAGGGTCGGCCCAATAAGTAGTAGCAAAGGCACCTCCCCAGGAAAATGTACCTACGTTTCTAATCTCATCGGTATTGGCGGGCGTAACTATTGAAAATCCTAGTCCAAAATGCGTGTCACCCATTAGCCGTCCGGAGTGATTACTAAGCATCATTTCTACGGTTCTGGGAGAAAGTATTTGTTTTCCGTTATAAGAACCTTTATTCAGTAACATTTGGAGAAAAATACCATAATCCTTTGCGGTTGATGATAGGCCGGCACCACCTGAGAAGTAGCTTTTATTCAATTTTGGAAAATTGGGTGATATCGGACTTTTCCCCTCCTCCATTTTGGTAAAAAAGCGAAGGCTATCTCTCGTATAAATACTGGTCAGTCTCGGTTGTATAGCTTGCGGAAGGTTGAACCAAGTGTCTCGCATACCTAAAGGTTCACAGATCATTTTTTGGAAAAACGACTCTAATGATAAGCCAGATACTAATTCAATAATATGTCCCAACACATCCGTATTAAGCCCATAATTCCATCTTTCGCCAGGTTGATATTCCAAAGGAAGCTCCCCAAGCTTAAGCATTGTAGTATGGATATTGGCATCTGTTTCACCAATACCAGCCGAGATCATATTTTTGGCATAAATAGCCTTCATGGCAGGACTGCCAATACCCGCATAACCCAATCCTGAGGTATGGGTCAATAAATCTTTGATGGTGATATCTCTTTTTGCAGGAACCGTGGTATAGGTAGAATCCTTTTCAGAAAAAGTATTCAGAACCTTAAGATTTTTAAAGGTAGGGATGAATTTGTGCACAGGATCAGACAACAACAAAGCACCAGATTCCATGAGCATCATAATACCAACGGAGGTTAATGCTTTAGTTTGTGAGGCAATTCTAAAAATGGCATCCTTTTCCATTTTCTTTCCTGTGCTTCTGTCGTCTATGCCATACCCCCTATGAATTAGAAGTTTGCCGTCTTTTGAAACCAAAGCCACCGCACCAACTATTTTATTATCTAACACAAAATCCTGAATGACTTTGTTGACTCTTTCCAATCGATCCTGGTGAACCTCCTGATGGGGTAAAACCTCTGAAGAAAGCACTTGCTGGCCTAAAAGAACCAAAGAAAAGTTCAAGGTAAAAAAGAAGGAAACAAAAAACTTTTTCATAAACGTAATATTAAAAATTAAAAAACAAGGTAGGTATATTAAAATCAGACACTTCTTTTCTTTTTATTCCGAATAGCAATTGGACCATACCAAAGCCAAAAACCAGTGACGGTAAATATAAATAAGGCTATTCCAGTGACAGAAGTATAAAATAACTTAACAGGCTCCCCCTCCGTTTTAAAATAAAAATCAAGAAAAGAACCATCGTGTACATCCTCTATAAAATCGGATCTTCTGGTATGAATTTGCAATAATTCGCCGGTGGCGCCATCCAATTGAATTTCCTGATAATGATTTGTAAATACAAATTTAACGATACCCTTATTTGGTCTGACATCTATTCTATCAAGCTCATCAGAAAAAGTAGGCCCGAGGGAGTCCTTTAATATGAGGAAAGCATTTTTCTTTAGAGAATCAAGAGAGATCCATTCATTTAAAACTGTGGAAGACCCCTTGGCCGATTTGGGCAAAATGATACCTCCACTATTCTTTTTCCACCCTAATAAGAGACCAGAAATAGAAATAACGAAGAAAAAGATAAATAAAAAGGCACCGGTGGTTCGATGAATCTTTCTAAAGATACGTAATAATTTAACTTGCATACCAGTGGAAAACTAACGTTGAATAATTCAAAGATAATCAATCATTCCCACGGAACGACGAAATAAAGGTAGATTTAAGTTAATCTTTTAAAGGTCATGAAATATATAGGGCACTCTCATCCATCTATTTTTATTAAAAAAATGGTAATCAATTAGTTCATTGATTTATGAGCACATTCCAGTTCGTAGAATTTCCTTATCGTCAATGTTAAAATGAAAGGTCTCGGGCTTTTAATTTCAATAATTTGACGGTGAATCATGAAATGAGTGTATCTTTGCGGTTTTGAAGGTAAAACCAAATCATGGTATTTGAAGACTTAGGCATAATGCCTGCCATTCTCGAGGCATTAAAAGGAGAAGGATATATTAATCCAACCCCGATCCAGGAAAAAGCGATTCCTATATTAATAAAAGGTAAAGATTTGCAGGGTTGCGCCCAAACGGGCACAGGTAAAACGGCCGCTTTTGCCATACCTATCTTACAACGGTTATCGCAGAATCCTTTACAGAAAAACGGACCTAAACCCATACGTACCTTAATACTCACACCAACGCGGGAACTAGCCATTCAAATCGGTGAGAGTTTCGCCAGTTATGGAAAGAATGTAAATATTAATCATACGGTTATTTTTGGCGGTGTATCTCAAGGTGCACAAGTTGATGCCATACGCCGTGGTGTTGATATTGTTATTGCTACCCCCGGAAGATTGATAGATCTGAATAATCAAGGTCTGGTTTCTTTGAATAAAATCGAAATTTTCGTTTTAGATGAAGCAGACAGGATGCTTGACATGGGATTTGTCAATGATGTTAAGAAAATCATAAAATTGATACCTAAGCACAGGCAATCGATCTTTTTTTCCGCTACTATGCCTGATTCTATTACCCAGCTGGCATCTTCCATTTTAACACAGCCACAATATGTAGAAGTAACACCCGTTTCTTCTACCGCTGAGACCATAGCGCAAGAACTATATTTTGTTGACATGGTAAATAAGCGCGATTTACTCCTTCACATATTAAAAGACAAGGAGTTGAAATCTATCCTGGTGTTTACCCGCACCAAGCATGGAGCCGACAAGGTAGTTAAACTACTAGAACGCGAAAGTATTAAAGCTGCAGCAATTCACGGAAATAAGTCACAAAATGCAAGACAAAAAGCATTAAACGACTTTAAGGATAAAAAATTAAGGGTTTTAGTTGCCACTGATATTGCTGCAAGGGGCATTGATATTGATGAATTAGAATTGGTCATTAACTATGAAATTCCAAATATCCCTGAAACCTACGTTCACAGAATTGGAAGAACAGGTCGAGCGGGACAAATTGGAAAAGCCATTTCTTTCTGTGACAGTGATGAAAGGATTTATATGAGGGATATTCTGAAACTGACTAAAATTAATATTCCTGTTGCCAATGAACACCCATTCTTACCAGCTGATGGAAATACAGATTTAAGTACAGCGGTAAAACCAAAGGCCAAGGCGCCGCTTCCTCGTGAAAACAGGCCTCGCAACCATGCGTATGGATCTACTTCTAAAGGTGGTAACGGGCAAAGAAAAAGAGAAAATAGTTTTTAACTATTCATTTTTATACAACTGATATTAAAAAAAGAATCCACAATACAAAAGTGTTGGGGATTTTACTAAAATGGCGGGGCGATGCCCCTATTAGTAATCGGAAG